>CAKUBJ010000022.1 GCA_934636905.1 uncultured Dysosmobacter sp.
TGCTTTCGCATATAATTACTCCCCCTATGTTCGGCAGTGTTGTTTTTCACTGTCTCTCATAGGGGGAGCATATCAGTGAATCCAGCGGCTTGATTTGCGATGTGTTCAGCTGAAAATGGGCAAAAAATAACGGTCACACAATCCAAAGGGACTGTGTGACCGTATTTACATCAGTTGTTTTGCCTACGCTACTGCGTCAACTTCTTATTGGCGCTGATCGCGGATGGCAGCCTGTGCGGCGGCCAGGCGGGCAATGGGCACCCGGAAGGGAGAGCAGGACACATAGTCCAGGCCGGTGCGGTGGCAGAACTCCACGGAGGAGGGGTCGCCGCCGTGTTCGCCGCAGATACCCAGATGCAGGTCGGGATTCACGCTGCGGCCCAGCTTGCAGGCCATATCCACCAGCTTGCCGACGCCCTTCTGATCCAGCTTGGCGAAGGGATCGTTCTCGTAGATCTTCTTGTCGTAGTAGGCGCCCAGGAACTTGCCGGCGTCGTCGCGGGAGAAGCCGAAGGTCATCTGGGTCAGATCGTTGGTGCCGAAGGAGAAGAAAGCGGCTTCCTTGGCGATCTCGTCGGCAGTCAGCGCCGCCCGGGGAATCTCAATCATGGTGCCCACCAGATACTTCATATCGGAACCGGCAGCCGCAATCAGCTCATCGGCAGTCTTTGTGACCACGTCCTTGACGTACTTCAGCTCCTTGACCTCGCCCACCAGAGGAATCATGATCTCGGGAACCATATTCCAGTCGGGGTGTCTGGCCTGCACAGCCAGTGCGGCCTTGATGACGGCTCTGGTCTGCATGACGGCAATTTCGGGATAGGTGACGGCCAGACGGCAGCCGCGGTGACCCATCATGGGGTTGAACTCATGCAGAGAGGCGATGATGTTCTTGATGTCCGCAACGGACTTGCCCAGATCCTCGGCCAGCTTCTCGATGTCGGCTTCCTCGGTGGGCACAAACTCATGCAGGGGGGGATCCAGGAAGCGGATGGTAACGGGGCAACCCTCCATGGCCTCATAGATGCCCTCGAAGTCGCCCTGCTGCATGGGCTCCAGAACCGCCAGCGCGGCTTCCCGCTGCTCCACGGTGTCGGAGCAGATCATGCGGCGGATGGCGCGGATACGGTCGCCCTCAAAGAACATATGCTCGGTACGGCACAGGCCGATGCCCTCGGCGCCGAACTTCCGGGCCTGCGCAGCATCGTGGGGGGTGTCGGCGTTGGTGCGGACATGGAGCCGGCGATAGCTGTCGGCCCAGCCCATGACCCGGCCGAACTCGCCGCCGATGGTAGCGTCGGTGGTGGGGACGGCACCGTCATAAATGTTGCCGGTGGAGCCGTTCAGGGAGATCCAGTCGCCCTCGCGGTAGGTCTTGCCGGCCAATTCAAACTGCTTGTTCTCCTCATCCATCTTGATGTCACCGCAGCCGGAGACGCAGCACTTGCCCATGCCGCGGGCCACGACGGCAGCGTGGGAGGTCATGCCGCCGCGGACGGTCAGGATGCCCTGTGCGGCCTTCATGCCCTCAATGTCCTCGGGAGAGGTTTCCAGACGAACCAGAACCACCTTCTCGCCCCGCTCGGCCCATTCCTTGGCGTCCTCGGCGGTGAAGACGATGCGGCCGGAGGCGGCGCCGGGAGAGGCGCCCAGTGCCTTGCCGATAACGGCGGCCTTCTTCAGTGCCTCGGCATCGAACTGGGGATGCAGCAGGGTGTCCAGAGAGCGGGGCTCAATCATGGCCACGGCCTTCTTCTCATCAATCATGCCCTCGTCCACCAGATCGCAGGCGATCTTCAGCGCGGCGGCAGGGGTGCGCTTGCCGTTGCGGGTCTGCAGCATGTAGAGCTTGCCGTGCTCCACGGTGAACTCCATGTCCTGCATATCCCGGTAATGGTCTTCCAGCGTCTTGCACACGGTTTCAAACTGGGCAAAGGCCTCAGGGAACTTCTCAGCCATTTCGGCGATGGGCATGGGTGTGCGGACGCCTGCCACCACGTCCTCGCCCTGGGCGTTGGTCAGGAACTCGCCGAAGAGCTTCTTCTCGCCGGTGGCGGGGTTGCGGGTAAAGGCCACGCCGGTGCCGCAGTCGTCGCCCATGTTGCCGAAGGCCATGGACTGCACGTTGACGGCGGTGCCCCAGGAATAGGGGATGTCGTTATCCCGGCGATAGACGTTGGCGCGGGGGTTGTCCCAGGAGCGGAACACGGCCTTGATGGCGCCCATCAGCTGCTCCTTGGGGTCAGAGGGGAAGTCGGAGCCGATCTTGGCCTTGTACTCGGCCTTGAACTGACCGGCCAGTTCCTTGAGATCCTCGGCGGTGAGTTCCACGTCCTGAGTGACGCCCCGGGCTTCCTTCATCTTGTCAATGAGCTGCTCAAAGTACTTCTTGCCTACTTCCATGACCACGTCGGAATACATCTGGATAAAGCGGCGGTAGCAGTCCCACGCCCAGCGGGGGTTGTTGGACTTCTCGGCCAGTACCTGCACCACGTCTTCGTTCAGACCCAGGTTCAGGATGGTGTCCATCATGCCGGGCATGGAGGCCCGGGCGCCGGAACGGACGGAAACCAGCAGGGGGTTCTCGTGGTCGCCGAACTTCTTTCCGGTGATCTCCTCCATCTTCTCGATGTATTCCATGATTTCGGCAAAGATCTCGTCGTTGATTTTCTGGCCGTCCTCATAATACTGGGTGCAGGCCTCGGTGGTGATGGTGAAGCCCTGAGGAACGGGAAGGCCGATGTTGGTCATCTCCGCCAGATTGGCGCCCTTGCCGCCCAGCAGTTCGCGCATGTTGGCGTTGCCTTCGGTGAACAGGTAGCAGTACTTTTTGCTCATACAATCTCTCCTTTGATCTTTGCCCGGAAAGGCAGAATAAAACAGAGGGTTATCCGCACATTTGCAGGACAGCAACCGGTTGCCTCATCCGGATTACCCTCATATAACCGTTTAACATTATAATAGATTGTTTGAAAAAAAACAATCACAGATCTCACAATATTTTACGTCGAATTTAATCGTTTTGGATAATTTTTCGTTTTACTTTCACAGCATCTTTCACGAATCGGAAAAACGGAGCAAACACCCGGCAGCGGCCTGCGCAATCCGCAGGCCGCTGCCGGGTGTTTAAGTGTCAGAACTTACTGGGGGAGATCCTGCCCCAGAATGTACTTTTTCATGGGCTTGTACAGCAGCGCCGCAATCACCAGTGCAATGATGGTGTTGGGCAGCATATAGGAGCCGTTGTAGACGATGGAGTAGGCGGAAGGGCTGGTAAAGGTCCACTTCATAAACTCCGTAGGTGCCAGAATCTTGTAGATGGTGACACCGCTGATGTAGTGGATCACGAAGCGGCCGAAGCAGCCCACCACGGTGCCCACGAAGATCCCCCACTTCTTTCCCTTGAACAGCCCTGCCAGTCCCAGAGGCGTGAAGGCCACCAGATAGTCCAGCAGCATGGACTGCCAGCCCCAGGCGTAGGCGCCGTCAAAAATCAGCTGCAGCAGGCCGAAGGTGAAGCCGGCCATGAGGCCGGGAGCCAGCCCCCAGCGGACGGCGAACAGGATCACCGGGAACATGGCGGGGGTCAGAGAGCCGCCGTTGGGAAGTTCCATGAGTTTGATATAGCTGAGCACCTGAGACAGCGCCACCATAATGGCGCCCTCGCACAGCATCCGGACACGGAGATGGGATTTTGAGGTATTTGCGGACATAAAAACGTCCCTCCTGAAAAAAAGTACCGCAGGCCCCAAACGGGCTTGCGGTACGGAAAGATACTTCGTTCACTTCCTACGCCGGCATTACCCGGATCAGGTCTAAGGGACAGAGGGCGGTTGCAGCCCTACATCTCAGCCGAAGTTCCCTTCAGCGCCCCTGTGTTCAGTTGTCTGCGGCCAGCGCCTATTATATACGCAGGAGGCCGCCGCTGTCAAGCCCCGGGCGGGAAAATCCCCCGTGCGGGACGTTGGATGCCTTACAGCACCATCAGCAGGGTGCCGCCGGCAATCAGGGCACAGCCGAGAATGGACTTGGGGGTAAACTGCTCCTTGAGGATCAGGGCGGCCAGCACCATGGTAATGACCACGCTGAGTTTGTCGATGGGCACCACCTTGGACGCCTCCCCGATTTGCAGCGCCCGGTAGTAGCAGAGCCAGGAGGCGCCGGTGGCAAGGCCGGAGAGAATCAGGAACAGCCAGCTTCTGCGGCTGATCTCTCCGATGCCGCTCTGGGCACCGGTGACAAAGACCATCACCCACGCCATCACCAGCACCACAGCCGTGCGGAGAGCCGTGGCCAGATTGGAGTTGACGCCCTCAATGCCGATCTTTGCCAGAATTGAGGTAGCCGCCGCGAACACCGAGGACAGCAAAGCCATCACAAACCACATATCAATCACCTTTCCATTCACCGCGCTCTGCACGGAAGAAATACAAATCAGCGTGCCGCGTCCCGGAGTCCCGGTGCATTACGCGCCGCAGTACTTTCCCCGCCACTTCCCGGTAACATAGTGCCGGATGGACAGCACGCAGGCCACCGTCCAGCCGATGCCGTAACTCCAGTACATAAAATCCGGCCCGAAACGGTTGGCCAGCAGGTACAGGAAGGGCACCCGCAGGAGAATGACGGAGGCCACCACATTGACCATGGGATACAGGCTGTCCCCTGCCCCGCGCATGGCGGAGTTCAGCACAAACAGGGTGGAAAACAGCACATAGGGCGGCATCACGCACCGGAGATACTGGGCGCTGGCGGCGATGACCGCCGGATCCGGGGAAAACGCCCGGGACAGCGGGTCACACTGCCACACCACCGCGGCGGAACTGAGCACCGTCCAGACCACCGCCAGCGTGACGGAGATCCGCACTCCCTGCCGGGCGCGATCCTCCCGTCCCGCCCCCAGATTCTGCCCCACGAATGAGGTGACGGCGGCGGCCATGCTCTGGGTGGGCAGGAACGCCAGCGTGTCCAGCTTGTTGCCTACGTTGAACCCGGCGGTAAAGGCCTTGCCGTAGCTGTTGACCTTGGAGAGGACGCACATGGAGCCCAGCGCTACCAGCGACATCTGGATCCCGCTGGGCAGGCCGATGCGGATGATCTCCCGGAACAGTTCCCGGTCAAAGGCGCCGTTGAAGGGGTGGATTGCCAGCTGGGGATAATTGCAGTTGATATACCAGATGCCGAAGAGCCAGCTGCACGCCTGGGCAATCACCGTGCCCAGCGCCACCCCCAGCACCCCCATGGAAAATGCCAGCACCAGCACCAGATCCAGAAGGATGTTCAGGACGGTGGACACCATGAGAAACAGCAGCGTGGTGGAACCGCTGCCCACGCCGTTGAGAATGCCGGCATTGAGATTGTAGCCGATGTTGCCAATCAGCCCGGCGCACACCACCAGCAGATACGTCCGGGTTTCCCCCCGGGCGGCGGGGTCCACCCGCAGCACCGTCATCAGCGGCTCCACCAGCAGCATGGAAACCACGGTAATGGGCAGGATGCTGCGGACAAAGGCGGTGTACAGGCTGTCAATGGTGCTGCGCACCCGCTCCGGCTTTCCGGCGCCGAAGGCCTGAGCAATCATCACCGTGCCGCCGATGGCAATCCCGGAAAACAGGGACGTAAACAGGAAAATCACCGGAAAGCCCACGCCCACTGCCGCCAGAGCCGCGTCGCTGACGTAGTTGCCCACCACCCAGCTGTCCACCATATTGTAAAACTGCTGCAAAAAGTTTCCCGCCAGCAGCGGCAGGGTAAACAGGACAACATGACGCAGGGGGCTGCCCTCCGTCATGTTGCGGATACCGCCTTCTCTTCCCACAATGCACCTCATTCTTTGTTCTGGGTCTACTGTACTCCTTTCTGCCGGGAAGCGCAAGCGTACAGGTTGCTTTTTCCCGCAGAAACAGGTAAAATGAGGTCAAAATTAAGAGAAGCCGCCCTCGGGCGGCGGAGGAGCACTTATGAAACTGGTATCCTGGAACGTCAACGGCCTGCGGGCCTGCATCGGCAAGGGCTTTCTGGACTTCTGCGCCTTTGCGGACGCCGACGTCATCTGTTTGCAGGAAACGAAGATGCGGCCGGAGCAGGCGTCCTTCGACCTGCCGGGCTATGAGCGCTACTGGAACAGCGCCGACAAGGCCGGCTATTCCGGCACGGCAGTCTTCACCCGGCAGACGCCTCTTTCCGTCACCTATGACTTCGGCAAGGAAGTCCACCGCCACGAGGGGCGGGTCATTACGGCGGAATATCCGGCGTTCTATCTGGTGTGCTGCTATACCCCCAATTCCAAGGATCAGCTGTCCCGGCTGGATTACCGCATGGAGTGGGAGGACGACATCCGGGACTATCTCTGCCAGCTGGACGCCCAAAAGCCGGTGGTATACTGCGGGGATCTCAACGTGGCCCATGAGGAAATCGACATCAAAAACCCCAAAAGCAACCGGATGAACCCCGGCTTTTCCGATGAGGAGCGGGCAAAAATGACCCGGCTGCTCTCCAGCGGCTTCACCGACACCTTCCGCTGGCTCTATCCGGACAAGACCGGCGCTTACTCCTGGTGGAGCTACCGCTTCAATGCCCGGAAGAACAACGCCGGCTGGCGCATTGACTATTTCATAGTTTCCGACCGGCTGAAAGAGCGCATCAAGGGCGCCGACATCTGGAGCGAGGTCATGGGCAGTGACCACTGCCCCGTGGTGCTGGAGCTGGACGTATAACCGCCCCTGCCGGAGCAGAACGACGCCCGCTGATGCAGTTCCCATCAGCGGGCATCATTTGCTATGCAAAAGCATAGCAAAATTAAAAATGTGCCATTTCCTCGCCCCTGCGGGGCAACCGGAAATGATGCACAAAAACTTCATGCACCGGAATTTGCGCATTTTCGTGGTGCAGTGCTTGTGCATGAAGTTTTATGCCTATTTATTTTCTCAGAGCAGTCCCTGCAAAAGGATGATGACAATCAGAACCGGCAGCACCCACTGGAAATAGGGCTTCAGCCATTTGGCAAACTTCAGGCCTCTGCCCCGGTTGGCCTCCGCCAGATACTTGTCAAAGCCCCAGCCCCATTTTGTAACGCAGAACAGCAGATACACCAGAGAACCGATGGGCAGCAGCAGACCGCTTACAAGGAAGTCCTCGCTGTCCAGCACGTCCTTCCCCGGCAGGGGATGGAAATCGCTCCAGACGTTGTAGCCCAAGACGCAGGGCAGGCTCAGCACCGCCAGTGCCGCGCCGCAGACGGCCGTGGCCTTCTTCCGGCTCCAGCCGAAGGTGTCCATGCAGATGGCAATGATGTTTTCAAACACCGCCAGCACCGTGGAGAAGCTGGCAAAGACCATGAACAGGAAGAACAGGGCGCCCCAGAACCGGCCGCCGGCCATGTTGACGAATACCTGAGGCAGCGTCACGAAAATCAGAGGCGGCCCCGCATCCGGCTCCACGCCGAAGGTGAAGCAGGCGGGGAAAATGATGGTGCCTGCCATCAGCGCCACAAAGGTGTCCAGCCCGCAGATGCGGACGGCCTCCCCGGGGAGGGTGTGCTCCTCACTCATGTAGCTGCCGAAAATCTCCATGGCGGCAATGCCCAGGCTCAGGGTGAAGAAGGCCTGATTCATGGCATCGGTAACGAGGCTTCCCAGGCCGTTTTTCCGGATGGAATCTATGGAGGGCAGCAGATAGAACTTCATGCCCTCCGCTGCGCCGGAAAGGGTCAGGCTGTGGACGGCCAGCACCAGAATCAGTCCCAGCAGCGCCAGCATCATTACCTTCGAAACCCGCTCCAGCCCCTTTTGCAGGCCGAAGCTGCAAATCACCAGTCCGGCCACCACCACAATCTCCGTAAACAGTGCCATGGAGGCAGGATTGCCCAGCATCTCGCCGAACACGGCGGAGGCGGCCTCTGCCTCCATGCCGCCGTAGAAGGTGCCGGTAAGGAATTTGCAGAAATAGCTGACCATCCAGCCGGTGACGGTGGTGTAGTACATCATCAGCAGGCAGCAGCCAATCAGGCAGAACCAGCCGTGAATATGCCACTTGGAGCCGGGCTTTTCCAGCGCCCGATAGCCCAGCACTGCGCTCTTGCGGCTGCCGCGGCCCACCGCCAGCTCCATGGTCAGGACAGGCACGCCCATCACCAGCAGGCAGATGAGATAAAACAGTACAAAGTAACCGCCGCCGTTCTGGCCGACGATATAAGGGAAGCGCCAGACGTTGCCGATGCCGATGGCGCAGCCTGCGCTCACCAGCAGAAAGCCCAGCCGGGAACCGAAGGATTCTCGTTTCATGGTTGACACCTCAGTATGATGTAGTGTGTAATTTCCCGCCGGAAATATTCTCCAACCGGCAGTGTACTTATCTTATCGCAGATTTCCCCCCTTTACAACGGCATATTTTCAATGCTAAAATAAGAAAAACTTATTTTGCGGAGGCAGTGATGAATCGGAATCAGCTGAAGTATTTTGTGGCGGCAGCGGAGGAGCGCAGCTTCACCAAAGCCGCCGAGCAGTACTACATCTCCCAGACCGCCGTCACCCAGCAGATTCATCTGCTGGAGGAAACTCTGGGCTGCGCCCTGTTTGACCGGGGCACCCGCCCCGTCAGCCTGACGCCGGCGGGAAAATCCTTCCTGCTGGACGCCAAGGCCATTCTGGAACGGATGAGCCGCGCGGCAGAGCGGGTGCACGACGCCTCCACCGGCCTCACCGGCACCCTGCGGGTAGGCTATGTGCGGGGTTACGAGCGCAGCGACCTGTCGGTGCTGATGCGCCGCTTCCACCAGCAGAACGGCAACGTGCTCATCACCTTCTACCGCTGCTCCTCCGATACCCTGGCCGCCGGCCTGCTGCACCAGAAATACGACATCATCTTCACATGGGACAGTACCAACCTGCGGACGCAGAAGGGCGTGACCTGCCGGACGGTGGAAAAAGCGGGGCTGGTGGTGGCGCTTTACGCCGGCCACCCTCTGGCGCAGCGGCGGCAGCTGCGCCGCCGGGAACTGCGGGGGGAAAGTATCCTCTATATGTCCCCTGACGCGGCGGAGGACTCCTACGGCGACGCCCTGTTCATGCACCTCTATCAGGCGGCGGGCTATAAGCCCAACATCCTCTTCCGCTCCGCCGACACGGAGAGCATTCTCATGATGGTGGCAGCGGAGGAGGGCATCTCCATCCTGCCGGATTACTGTACAGATAAGCTCTACCACGCGGACAATCTGGTCTTTGTGCCGCTGGTGGGGGAAGGTGAGGAGGAGGAAATCATTGCCGCATGGCAAAGCGGCAACGCCAACCCGGCTCTCAGCCGTTTCCTCACGGCGCTGGAAGAGGGCTTCTCCGGGGAGGGGGACGGTTCCCCGGCGCCGCGCCGCTCTTAGGACGCGCGGGGCACCGGTCATTCCTCCCGTCTGCCTTTGCCGTGCAGAAAACTGCGGAAACGTGCAGGAAAACAGCCTCCGCGCATCAAGCGCGGAGGCTGTTTTCACGGATTTGCCATTGCGGATTTACCATTCCAGAACCCGGAGGCGGATGACGTTGGCCATATGCCGCACATCCTCCACCACACGCTCTCCCACGCGGGCATTCAGATCCACCATGGTATAGGCGTAATCCCCCCGGGACTTGTTGCTGAGGTTTTCCACGTTGACGCCGTCCCGGCTGAAAAGGCTGGTGATGTTTGCCAGCATACCGGGCACGTTCTTGTGCAGGATGCACAGCCGCTGCACGCCGCTGCGCTCCATGCTCATTTCCGGCAGGTTCACGCTGGTGCGGATATTGCCGTTTTCCAGATAGTCCCGCAGCTCGTCCACTGCCATGGCGGCGCAGTTCTGCTCACTCTCCGGCGTGGAGGCTCCCAGATGGGGCAGGGCAATGACGTGGGGCGCCGTCAGCAGCCGGTTGTTGGGGAAGTCCGTAATGTAGGCCGCCACCTTGCCGGTATCCAATGCCGCCAGCATGGCCTCATCGTCCACAATCTCCCCCCGTGCCAGATTGATGACCCGGACGCCCCGCTTCATGGCTGCGATGGCGTCGGCGTTAATCATGCGGGCGGTTTTTTCCGTGTAGTGGATGTGCATGGTGATATAATCCGCCCGCTTGTAGAGGTCGTTGATGTCCTTCACCACATGGACATGGCGGTCCAGCCGCAGTGCCGTGTCCACGGACAGGAAGGGGTCATAGCCGTAGACGTCCATGCCCAGTGCAATGGCGGTGTTGGCCACAATGGAACCGATGGCGCCCAGACCGATGATGCCCAGCGTCTTCTTATAGAGCTCCGGCCCCACAAAGGCGGACTTGCCCTTCTCCACCACGGTGGAAACCTCGATGCCGGACGCCGCCTGCTCCCGCACCCAGCGGATGGCGCCGGGAATGTCCCGGGAGCCGATGAGCATGGCGCAGATTACCAGTTCCTTGACGGCGTTGGCGTTGGCGCCGGGGGTGGAAAACACCGGAATGCCCGCCGCCGCACAGCGATCCAGCGGGATGTTGTTGACCCCCACCCCTGCCCGGGCAATGGCCAGCAGGCCGGGGTTGAATTCCATGTCCAGCAGTTTGGCGGAGCGAACCAAAATCCCCTGCGGATCCTGCACCGTGTCGCCGACTTCATAAAATTCAGCGGGAAAACGGTTCAGACCTACAGGGGAAATCTTGTTCATGGTTTGAATGCGATACATATTCATAATCTCCTTGGCGGCTCCAGCGAGCCGCATTACTCCCGCCGGAACGTGCGGCGCCTGCGTCGCTTCCGCCGGGGCAGATTCTATTATAAGGGCGTGTTCCGGGCAGTGCAATGGACGGATTACCGAAAAAGCCCCGGCAAGGCAGGAAAACTTTGTCGAAAAAAGTCCGCCGGAAGCATTTTGCTTCCGACGGACTTTTTGAAAACGGATTCCGTCAGTCCACAATGCGGACGGCGGTAATCACCGGCTGGCTGTCTGCCGGGATGGTGCCGTTGTTGTCCACAGGCCGGGCGGCCTCGCAGACAGCGTCCACCACGTCCATGCCGTCGGTCACATAGCCGAAGCAGGCGTACTGCCCGTCCAGAAAGGTGCTGTCGGCGTGGCAGATGAAGAACTGGGAACTGGCGCTGTCATAGGCCTGACTGCGGGCCATGGAGATAGCCCCCCGGGTGTGGGAGAGGGTATTTTCCACGCCGTTGGCGGAAAATTCCCCCTTGATGGTGTTCTCGGAGCCGCCGGTGCCGTTGCCGTTGGGGTCACCTCCCTGCATCATGAAGCCGGCGATGATGCGGTGGAAGGTCAGGCCGTCGTAAAAGCCGTCGTTGGCCAAATCCATGAAGTTCTGCACCGTAATGGGGGCGGCGTCGCCGTCCAGTTCCACGGTGACGGTGCCGTAGTCCTGAATGTCGATCTCCGCGTGGTGGGTGCCGACGCCCTGCGGTTCCGCATCCGAATCCTGCCGGTCGGTTGGTACGACGGTGATTCCCGCCACGCTGGTCTTGCTGCATCCGGCAAGACTCAGGAACAACGCGGCAGCGGTGAAAACAATCAGTATTTTTTTCATCGGATTCTCCTCTTTGGAATGCAGCCCGCCGGATATTCGGCGGGCTGCGGTATCTTTCCTTTACTTTTTGCCCTTCAGGGACTTCATCCGCTGCTCGTGGTTCAGGATGGCCTTCCGCATCCGCAGGCTCTTGGGGGTGACCTCCAGCAGTTCATCGTCCGCCAGGAATTCCAGGCACTGCTCCAGACTCATCTGCTTGGGCGGCACCAGACGCAGGGCGTCGTCGGAGCCGGAGGCGCGGGTGTTGGTCAGCTGCTTCTTCCGGCAGGCGTTCACCACGATGTCCTCGCCCCGGTTGGCCACGCCGATAATCATGCCCTCATATACCGGCACGCCGGCGCCGATGAACAGGGTGCCCCGCTCCTGTGCGTTGAACAGGCCGTAGGTCACGGAGTCGCCGGTTTCGGTGGAAATCAGGCTGCCCATGCCCCGGCGGGAGATGTCACCCTTGTAGGGGGCGTAGGAATCAAACACGGAGGCCATGATGCCCTCGCCCTTGGTGTCGGTGAGGAAGTCGTTGCGATAGCCGAAGAGGCCACGGGCGGGAATCAGGAATTCCACCTTCATGCGGTCGCCCACCGGGGTCATTTCCACAAGGTCACCCTTGCGCTGTCCCAGCTTCTCGATGACGCTGCCTACGCACTCCGCCGGCACGTCCACTACCAGCCGCTCAATAGGCTCGCACTTTTTCCCGTCGATTTCCTTGTACAGCACCCGCGGGGGGGATACCTGAAACTCATAGCCTTCCCGGCGCATGGTTTCAATCAGGATGGACAGGGACATCTCGCCCCGGCCTGCCACGTTGAAGGCGCTGTCCCGGTCGGTGTCGGAAACCTTCAGGGAGACGTCCTTCAGGGTTTCCCGGTACAGCCGGTCCCGGATCTGCCGGGAGGTGACGAACTTGCCCTCCCGGCCGGCATAGGGGGAGTCGTTGACGGAGAAGGTCATCTCCAGGGTGGGGGCGCTGATTTTCACAAAGGGCAGCGGTTCCACGGCAGTGGGAGCGCAGATGGTGTCGCCGATGGTGATGTCGGGGATGCCGCTCATGGCAATGATGTTGCCGGCGGTGGACTCCGTCACCTGCTTCCGCGCCAGACCCTCAAACTCGTAGATGGACACGGCCTTGGCCTTTTTGGCCGGGGCGTCGGGATTGTGGTAGTTGCACACGGCAATCTCCTGATTCTGCTTCAGGGTTCCCCGCTCAATGCGGCCGATGGCAATGCGCCCCACGAACTCGTTGTAGTCGATGGAACTGACCAGCATCTGGAAGGGCTGATCCACGTCCGCCTCGGGAGCGGGGATGTATTCCAGAATGGTTTCAAACAGGGGCTTGAGGTCGGTGCCCACCACGTCGGGAGAGTAAGAGGCGGTGCCTTGCCGGCCGGAGCAGAACAGCATGGGGGAATCCAGCTGCTCCGGGGTGGCGTTCAGATCCATCAGCAGTTCCAGCACCTCGTCAATGACCTCGTGGATCCGCTGGTCGGGGCGGTCGATCTTGTTGATGACCACAATGACCCGGTGTCCCAGTTCCAGTGCGCGGCTGAGGACAAAGCGGGTCTGGGGCATGGGGCCTTCGGCGGCGTCCACCAGCAGGATGACGCCGTTGACCATCTTCAGGATCCGCTCCACCTCGCCGCCGAAGTCGGCGTGACCCGGGGTGTCCACCACATTGATTTTCACGTCCTTGTAGCGAATGGCGGTGTTCTTGGCCAGAATGGTGATGCCGCGTTCCCGTTCCAGATCGCCGGAGTCCATGACCCGATCCACCACTTCCTGATTTTCCCGGTAGACGCCGCCCTGCTTGAGCATTTCGTCCACCAGCGTGGTCTTGCCGTGGTCAACGTGGGCAATGATGGCTACGTTGCGAAGTTTTTCGTTCTGCATAATATGAATGTCCTTTCCTTACACAAAGGATTTTTTGCACAGCCTTATATTATAATTCACGATTCCGGCAATTTCAACAGGGAATTGTACATTTTCTGCGGATTCCCGCAGAAATTCCCGTAAAAAAACGGTGCCGGCATTGGTAAATTCTCCGGAAGGATGAAAACGCCCGTGAAACCGGCGGTTTCACGGGCGTGCAGCAGGCTTTCAGGCAGACCGCCCCGGGGCGGCGGACATTCTTCCCGCAAAACCGGGACGATGCCTCCGGCGCATGGCCGACGGCCGTTATCCGACGGTAATCCGGGTGCCGGTTTTGCCCTCAATGCCGTCCCGCGCCTTTTCCAGCAGGGTGATGAGGGCGGTGCGTCCCGGTCTGGACTCTGCGAATTTCACGGCAGCCTCCACCTTGGGCAGCATGGAGCCGGGGGCGAACTGCCCCTCCGCCATATAGGCCCGGGCCTCCTCCGGTGTCAGGCTGTCCAGCCATTTCTGATTCGGCTTATTGAAGTTCACCGCCACCTTTTCCACGGCGGTGAGGATGATGAGCATATCGGCGTCCAGTTCCTCCGCCAGCAGTTCGGAGGCGAAGTCCTTGTCAATAACGGCGGCGGCGCCTCTGAGACGGTTCCCCTCCTCCGCAGTTACGGGAATCCCCCCGCCGCCGCAGGCGATAACCACCGTGCCGGCGTTGGCCAGCGTTTCCACGGCGGCCAGTTCCGTCACCGCCGCAGGCCGTGGGGAAGCCACCACCTGCCGCCAGCCCCGGCCGGCGTCCTCCGCCACCTGCCAGCCCTTTTCCCGGGCCATTTTCTCCGCTTCCTCCCGGGTCATGAAAGCGCCGATGGGCTTGGTGGGATGCCGGAACGCAGGGTCGTTCCCGTCCACCACCACCTGCGTCAGTACGGTGGCGACGCACTTCCGGATTCCCCGGTTCAGCAGTTCCTCCCGCAGGGCGTTCTGAAGGTCATAGCCGATATACCCCTGACTCATGGCCACGCACATGGAAAGGGGCATGGCGTCGGCGGAAGGCTCCTGCCGGCGGTAGACGGCAAAGGCGTTCTGAATCATGCCCACCTGGGGGCCGTTGCCGTGGGCAATCACCACGTGATGCCCGGCCTCAATCAGATCCGCAATGGCCTTTGAGGTTTCCCTTACGGCCTGCAGCTGCTCCGCCAGATTCTTCCCCAGCGCGTTGCCTCCCAGCGCAATGACAATTCGTTTACCCATATGGTTCTTCCTCATTTCTCAAAGTAATAGCGGGAATACAGACGCATCCAGTATTCCCGCTATCGTTTCTTTTATTGCTTAAAAACGCTTGCGGCTGTCGCCGGCGGCGTCCAGCGCCCGCAGGCAGCCCACGGGGTCCTTCACCTGACTCATGAGAATCATGGCGGCGATGATGTAAGGCTTGAAGCTGGCCTGCTTGTACAGGGGCACCAGATACCGGTCAAACACGGAGGCGTCCACCTCCCCCTCCCTGCAGCTGACGCCGGTGATGTCGGCAGGCAGGCAGTGGAGGTACAGGGCTTTGCCGTCCTTTGTGCGCTTCATCATGTCCTCGGAGCAGGTCCAGTTCTTGAATTGGGCGTTCTGCGCCAGCAGCTGCTTTTCCAGCGCATCAATGCCCGCCTGGTCGCCGGCGGCGTACAGCCTGGTGCGCTGCTCCATGGCGGCGAAGGGTGCCCAGCTCTTGGGATAGACGATGTCGGCGCCGTCGAAGGCCTCCTCCATGGTGGCAACCTTCTTGTAGCTGCCGCCGGTGGCGGCGGCGTTCTTTCTGGCAATCTCCTCCACCTCGGGCATGACGTCATAGCCCTCGGGATGCGCCAGCACCACGTCCATGCCGAAGCGGGTCATCAGGCCGATGACGCCCTGAGGCACGGAGAGGGGCTTGCCGTAGGAGGGGGAATAGGCCCAGGTCATGGCGATTTTCTTGCCCTTCAGGTTCTCCACCCCGCCGAACTGGTGGATGATGTGCAGCATATCCGCCATGCACTGGGTGGGGTGATCCACGTCGCACTGGAGGTTCACCAGCGTGGGGCGCTGCTCCAGAATGCCGTCCCGGTAGCCCTCGTCCAGCGCGTCCATGAAGGTTTTCTGATATTTGTGTCCCTCGCCGATGAACATATCGTCCCGGATGCCGATAACGTCAGCCATGAAGGATACCATGTTGGCGGTTTCCCGGACGGTTTCCCCGTGGGCAATCTGGCTCTTCTTCTCGTCCAGATCCTGCGTCCGCAGACCCAGCAGGTTGCAGGCGGAGGCAAAGGAAAAGCGGGTGCGGGTGGAGTTGTCCCGGAAGATGGAGATGCCCAGTCCGGAATCGAAAATCCGGGTGGATTTGTTCCGTTCCCGCAGATCCCGCAGGGCGTCCGCCACCGTGAAGATGGCCTCCAGTTCCTCGTCCGTCTTGTCCCACGTCCAGTAGAAGTCGGACTTGTACATATTGTTGATGTGCAGGCGTTCCAGATGCTGCACCAGTTCCGTCGTCTTAGCCATATTTTTCTCTCCTATGCAATATATTTACATTTACTGAATGTCGTTGTCCGTCAGGCTCTGGCGGAACTCGGTGACGTCCTCCGTCCTGTCCTCCGCCTTATAAAGCCCCGGAACGGCGGCATACAGCGCCGCGCAGGTCACCAGATCCTGCTTCCAGGTAATCTCATTGGGGGCATGAGCCTGAGATTCGGCGCCGGGGCCGAAGCCCACGCAGGGAATGCCGTACCGTCCCTGAATGGACACGCAGTTGGTGGAAAACGTCCACTTGTCAATCAGGGGACGCTGCCGCAGGTGCATGGCGTCGTATTTGGGGTCGGCGTCGGCGTGGCCGATGCGCTGCCCGCCCCAGAGAGCCTTGTGGGCGTCTGCCAGCGCCTGCACATGGGCGGCGTTTTCCCGGTTGATCCATGTGGGGAAGAAGCACTCCGTCTCATAGACCTCCCCGGTCCACGCGGGACGGTCGTACATATACATGCTGACCTTCACGTCGTCCTTATACTTCTGCACGGCAGGCAGGGCCTCGATTTCCTTCAGGCAGGAGTCCCAGGTTTCCCCGGCGGTCATGCGGCGATCCACAGAGATGGCGCAGCTGTCTGCCACGGCGCAGCGGGAGGGGGAGGTGTAGAAGATCTGGGACACGGTGCAGGTGCCCCGGCCAAGGAACCGGGCGTCCTCGGCGTGCTCCGGGTTGAATTCCGGGTTCAGCATCTTCACAAGCCCCTTGATCCCGTTGGAGGGGCCGTCGCCGTTTTCATTGAGGGAGCGGATGTTCTGGATGATATCCGCCATCTTGTAGATGGCGTTGTCCCCCCGCTCAGGGGCGGAGCCGTGGCAGGAAACGCCCTTCACGTCCACCCGGATCTCCATGCGTCCCCGGTGTCCCCGGTAGATGCCGCCGTCGGTAGGCTCCGTGGAGATGACAAACTCGATTTTGCTGCGGGCGTCCTCCGGGCCGCTGAAGTCCTTATTGACGATGTACTGCCAGCACATTCCGTCGCAGTCCTCTTCCTGCACGGAGCCAACCACCATGATCTTATATCCTGCGGGAATCAGGTTCAGTTCCTTCATGATCTTCACGCCGTACACGGCGGCAGCCATGCCGCCCTCCTGATCGGATCCGCCCCGGCCGTAGATCACGTCCTCCGTCTCATAGCCCTCATAGGGGTCAGCCTCCCAGTTGGAGAGGTTGCCGATGCCCACGGTGTCAATGTGGGAGTCGATGGCGATGATCTTCTCGCCGTCACCCATCCAGCCGATGACGTTGCCCAGACCGTCCACTTCCACACGGTCGTAGCCCAGACGCTCCATCTCGGCCTGGATGCAGCGGATGACCTCCCGCTCCTGACAGCTTTCGCTGGGGTGGGAGATCATTTCCCGCAGGAAGCGGGTCATGTCCGCCTGATACCCTCTGGCCGCTGCCTTGATCGCTTCAAAATCCATATCGTGACCCTCCGTCCACACTTGGTTTTTTCTTTGCCCTCAGGGTGTTTTCACCCTTATCATAACACGATTCCGTACAGTGTCAAACAAAATTTGCATAAAGCTGAAAAATTTTTTGAGAAGTGGTTGATTTCCCCGGAAACTATGGTAGAATATTTCGCAGAGATACTCTATAATAGTGGCACTTCCCCTCGCCCCTGCGGGGCAACCGGGGAAGATGCCCCATTGTACCACAGGGCTTATGCCCAATGGTACAACAGGCTTTAGAAAACCGGGAGGAGGTGCGGCATGGAAAGCGGAAAGCTGGAAGAACTGCGCCATATTGCCCGGGGCATCGCCGCTCAGTTCGGCTCCGGCTGCGAGGTGGTGATTCACGACCTGAGCCGCCACCCGGATCACACCATTGTGGCCATTGAAAACGGCCACGTCTCCGGCCGGAAGGTGGGGGACGGCGCCTCCAGCGTGGTGCTGGAGCGGATGGAGCATCAGGAGCAGGAGGCGCAGGATCACCTCTGCTACCTGACCCGGACGCCGGACGGCAGGATTCTGAAATCCTCCACCATTTACATCCGCAACAGCCGTGGAAAGGTGGCGGCCATTCTGGCCATCAACTTCGACATCTCGGCGCTGATGATGGCGGCAGACGCCGTGAAGGAGTTCATCTCCGTGGAGGAGTCCCAGCCGGCGGAGCCGGAGAAAATCATCAATATCAACGACGTGCTGGACGAACTGATCCAGCAGTCGGTGGCTCTGGTGGGAAAGCCGGCGGCGCTGATGACCAAGGACGAGAAAATCCGTGCCATCCGCTTTCTCAGTGAGAACGGGGCGTTTCTGGTGACCCGTTCCGGCGATAAAATCGCGAAATACTTCGGCATTTCCAAATACACGCTATATTCCTATCTTGACAAATCAACAGGAGGGCAGAGCACATGATCGATCTGACTATCAACCGGCAGGGGCTGGAGCACAACCTGAAAAAGGCCAAGGAAAATGGCATCGTCATCCCCACTATTGCCCAGATGCAGCATCCGGAAACCATTCCCGAAAAGATTCAGGACAAGCTGAAAAACGTGGGGCTGTGGGACGTGGATCCCCTGAACCTGTTCCGCATCACATGGAAAAACCAGCCCAAGGAGTCCGGCGGACTCTATCAGGCCGTCCCCAACTACATTGAGCTGCCCTCTGAGCTCACCGGTGTCCCCTGCCGCATCGTGGCCATGGTGGGCAAGTGGTTCCCCACCGGCTGCCACAAGGTAGGCGCCTCCTTCGGCTGCCTTGCCCCCCGTCTGGTTACCGGCCAGTTTGACGTGGACAGGCACAAGGCCGTCTGGCCCTCCACCGGCAACTACTGCCGGGGCGGCGCCTTCAACTCCCGGCTGCTGGGGGCACAGGGCGTGGCCATCCTGCCGGCGGAGATGAGCCGGGAGCGCTTTGACTGGCTCCATGAAATCGGCGCGGAAGTCATTGCCACCCCCGGCTGCGAGTCCAACGTCAAGGAGATTTTCGACAAGACCAACGAACTGAAGCAGGATCCCCAGTACATGATTTTCAACCAGTTTGAGGAGATGGGCAACCCCCTGTGGCACTACAATGTCACCGGCAACGCCCTGGCGGACGTGTTTGAGGCCGTCAAGCGCCCCGGTGACCGCTTTGCCGGCGCCTGCTTCACCTCCGGCTCCGCCGGCACCATGTCCACCGGCGACCGCCTGAAGGAACTGTATCCCCACCTGAAGCTGGGGGTAGGCGAGGCACTCCAGTGCCCCACCATCCTGAACAACGGCTTCGGCGGCCACCGCATCGAGGGCATCGGCGACAAGCACATCCCCTGGATTCACAACGTGAAGAACACCGACATGGCCATTGCCATTGACGACGAGGATTCCCAGCGGCTGCTGCGGCTGTTCAACACTCCCGAGGGGCAGAAGTACCTGAAGGAGGAACTGCACCTCTCCGACGAGCTAATTGAAAAGCTGACGTGGCTGGGCATCTCCGGCATTGCCAACGTGCTGTGCTGCATCAAGATGGCCAAGTATTACGAATTGACGGAGCGAGACGTGGTGGGCACCGTCCTCACCGACTCCGCCGTGATGTACGGCAGCCGCATTGCCGAACTGAATGAGGAATACGGCGCTTACAGTGAACGGGAGGCCGGGCTGGATCACGCCATCCATATGCTGAACCTGAAAACCGACAGCATGATGGAACTGAACTATCAGGAGCGCAAGCGGGTCCACAACCTGAAGTACTACACCTGGGTGGAGCAGCAGGGCAAGACCAGCGAGGAACTCAACGCCCTGTGGTACGACACCGAGGGCACCTGGGACGCCGTCCATGCCCAGGCAAAGGATCTGGACGAACTCATCAACGCCTTCAACGAGGAAACCGGCGTGCTGAAAAACCTGTAAACCGCAGAAAACGCGAGGGGGAGTCCGCTCCCCCTCGATTCATATGAAAGGAAAAGCAACATGAGGAACGTGTTATACGGCAAATGCGTCCGGTGCGGCAGAACCTATGAGGCCACGCCGGATCTGACCACCTGCCAGTGCGGCGGCATTCTGGACATCACCTACGATTACGACTATATCAAAGCCCGGCTCACCAAAGAAATGCTGGCCGCCCGGGCTGACCGCTCCATGTGGCGTTACCGGGAACTGCTGCCCATTGAGGAAACCACGGAGAACACCCCCCTGCGGGTGGGCAATTCCCCCCTGTATGAAGAGTCCCGTCTGGCGGAACTGCTGGGGCTGAAGCGGCTGTATGTGAAGGACGACGGCCAGAACCCCACGGCGTCTCTGAAAGACCGGGCCAGCGCCATGGCGGTGGCCAAGGCCCGGGAGGCCGGGGCGAAAATCATCGCCTGCTCCTCTACCGGCAACGCTGCCAGCTCTCTGGCAGGCAACGCCGCGGCGGCGGGGCTGAGGACGTTCATCTTCGTGCCGGAGCGGGCGCCCAAGGGCAAGGTGGCGCAGCTGATGACCTTCGGCGCCAACGTGATCTCCGTGCAGGGGGACTATGAGGAAACCTTTGAGCTCTCCAAAAAAGCCATTGAGAAATACGGCTGGTATAACCGCAATGCCGCCATCAACCCCTATCTCTCCGAAGGCAAGAAAACGGTGTCGCTGGAAATCATGGAGCAGCTGGGCTGGCAGGTGCCGGACTACATCGCCATCTCCGTGGGGGACGGCTGCACCATTGCCGGCCTGTGGAAGGGGCTGAAGGATCTGTACGCCATCGGCTTCATTGAACGCCTGCCCCGGCTGATCTCCGCCCAGGCGGAGGGCTGCCATCCCATCAACCGGGCCATTGCGGAAAACCGGCCCTGGCAGCCCATGGAGGAGAACACGCTGGCGGACTCCATCGCCGTAGGCGTTCCCCGGAACGCGGACAAGGCGCTGGCGGCCATCCGGGAATCCCACGGCCTTGTGGTGAATGTCTCCGATGAGGAGATTATGGCGGCGCAGAAGCTGCTGGGGACAACCTGCGGCGTGTTCGGCGAACCTGCCGGCGTCACCGGTACGGCCGGGGTGAAAAAGCTCTGTGAGCAGGGCGCCCTCGGGAAGAACGACACCGTGGTCAGCGTTGTTACAGGCAACGGCCTGAAGGACGTGGCCAACGCCATCCGGTTCTGCGGGGAGCCTATGAAGCTGCCCAATGACCTGTCTTTGCTGACGGCGGAATTTGACCGCCGGGGCATCGTGACTGACTGATGGACATCGAAAAATGAGAGAAAACCGGGCTTTTCAGCCCGGTTTTCTGTGCAATTAAGACCATCGATTGACAAGAGCAGATACGTCTGCCCTTGTCAATCGATGGTATAAATGCCGGAGAAGCATCGAATGAATCGCGGAATTTTGTGCAGAATTGCAGGGGAAACTTGGGGAAAAGCGCTTTTCTCACGATTTGAAATGTGGTACTCTCTAAAAAACAGCGTGACCTGAGCGGCGGAATTTGCTGCGGTACAGGCGCCACAGCGAGGAGGATCCTTATGCTTTCTGCAAATATTGACCGCACGCCGGAGGGCGTGCTGACCTTCGCCGGATATGATGTAACAAAGCTGGCAAAACAATACGGAACCCCACTGTACCTGATGGATGAGGAACGGATCCGGGCCAACTGCCGGATGTATTTACAGGCGTTTCATCAGAATTTTGGCTGGGACGCACTGCCGCTGTACGCCAGCAAGGCCGCTTCTTTCCGCCGGATCTACCAGATCATGGCCGAGGAAGGCATGGGGGTAGATGTGGTTTCCTCCGGCGAACTGTATACCGCCCTCAGCGCCGGTTTCCCGGCGGATAAAATTTATTTCCATGGCAACTGCAAGACGGATGCGGATCTGACGCTGGGCGTTCAGCGGGGCATCGGCTTCTTTATTGTGGACAACCGGGAGGAACTGCTGAGTCTGGAGCGCATTGCCGGGGAGGCGAACATGACCCAGAATATCCTGCTGCGGGTAACCCCCGGCATTGATCCCCACACCTATGAAGCCGTCAGCACCGGCAAGGTGGACTCCAAGTTCGGTGCGGCGGTAGAAACCGGTCAGGCCATGGAACTGGTAAAGCTGACGCTGGCGCAGCCCCACCTGTCTCTCCGGGGACTGCACTGCCACGTCGGTTCTCAGGTGTTCGGCGAGGACGTGTATCAGCGGACGGTGGATATCATGGTGCCGTTTCTGGCGGAGGTTCGGAATGAAACCGGCGTGACCCTCCATGAGTTGAATCTGGGCGGCGGCTACGGTGTCCGCTATACGGAGGACGACGATGCCATTGATATTCCGGCCCGTCTGAAGGAGTTGGGGGCGCATCTGAAAGCCGCAGTGGAAAAGGCCGGTCTGCCGACACTCCGCTTTCTGATGGAGCCGGGCCGCAGCATTGTGGCAGACGCAGGCATGACGCTGTACACCGTTGGCTCCATCAAGCGGATCCCCGGCTATAAGCAGTACGCTGCCATTGACGGCGGCATGACGGACAACCCCCGCTACGCCCTGTATCAGTCCCGGTATACCGTACTTCACGGTTCCAGAACCGGGAAGGAGGAGTGCTTTGATGTGGTAGGCCGCTGCTGTGAGAGCGGTGACATCATCCAGCCCCATGTAGAACTGCCGGCGGATACCTGCCGGGGAGATGTGATCGCCGTGTGCACCACCGGCGCTTACAACTATTCCATGGCCTCCAACTATAACCGCCTGCCCCGGCCCCCTATCGTCATGCTGGCGAAGGATCGCGCCTATGAGGCGGTTCGCCGGGAAACGCTGGAGAATCTCATTGCGCTGGATCTGTAAGCAGATTCGTTGACAGACCCGGTGGGAACCGGTATAATAAGAGCCGTAAGGTGTGAAACTGAAAAGTGGAAAAGAGAGTCCTTACCGGACTCTCTTTTGCTGTATGAAGGAGGAACCCCATGAAAATCCGCCGTTTTTCCGCATTTGCTCTGGCACTGCTGCTGACGGTGCTGTGTGCCCTTCCGGCAGCGGCACAGCCTCCGGCGCAGGAAACCACCGTCCTTTTTACCCACGACCTTCACTCCCACTTCCTGCCCCAGCCCACGGCAGAGGGGGGCGAAAGCGGCGGCTACGCCCGGCTGAAAACCGTCATTGACCGGGAAAAGGCCGCCCATCCCGACGCTCTGCTGGTGGACGGCGGCGACTTTTCCATCGGCTCCCTGATTCAGACCCTGTACACCACCCAGGCGGCGGAACTGCGCACCATGGGGGCACTGGGCTATGACGCCGCCGCCATCGGGAATCACGAGTTTGACCACAAGGGCGTGGGCTTCGGGGAAATGCTGAACGCCGCCAAAGCGGCTCAGGCAGCGGCTGTCGGCCTGTCGGCGGATTCCTCCCAGTCCTATGCCGAGGAACTTGCCGCCTATCAGGAGCAGTACGGCCCTTTAACCGCCGCCCTCCCTCCCCTGCTGGAAGCCAACTATGCCCCGGCAGCAGATAACCCTGACCGGGATTTCATCCAGTCTGCCATGGACAATTACGGCGTCACCGACTGCATGACGCTGGAGCGGGGCGGCGTCACCTACGGGCTGTTCGGCCTCATGGGGGTGGACTCCGACGAATGCGCCCCCACCTCCGGCTTCACCCGGACGGATGCGGCGGAGGCGGCGGAGCGCTGCGTAAAGAAGCTGAAGGCGGAAGGGGCGGAGGTTATCCTGTGCCTGTCCCACAGCGGCACCGGGGAGACGCTGGCAGTCTCCGAGGATGAGGAACTGGCCAAAGCGGTGGACGGCATTGACGTCATTGTCTCCGGCCACACCCACTCCACCCTGACGGAGCCGCTGGTGGTAAACGATACCTACATTGTCTCCTGCGGCCCCTACTGCGCCAATCTGGGCAGCCTGACCTTCCGCCGCAGCGGTGACGGCAGCAAGCAGCTGGTGGATTACCGGCTGATTCCCATTGACGAAACCGTGCCGGAGGACCCGGAAACCGCAGAACTGGTGGAGCAGTGGAAGGACATGGTGGGAGACACCTATCTGAAGCGCTATGACCTGACCTACGACCGGGTGCTGACCCACACCGGCTTCCATCTGAATCTCCCCGTATCCGGGGTGCAGGAGGGGAACAATCTGGGAGAACTGGTGTCCGACGCCTTCCTGTGGGCGGATCGCACCCTGAATCCGGACTGTGACGAAAGCGTCCACACCGTCTCCGTCACGGCGGAGGGCGTCCTCCGGGCAGACCTGCCTGCCGGAGACATTACCACCGCCATGGCCTTCGATGTGCTGTCCATGGGGGTGGGGGAGGATGGCACCTCCGGCTTCCCGCTGGTGGCGGTGTACCTCACCGGGAAAGAGCTGAAAGCCGTCATGGAGGTGGACGCCTCCGTGACGCCCATTATGCCGGCGGCGCAGCTGTATATGTCCGGCGCAGAATACTGGTTCAACACCCGCCGGATGTTCTTCAACCGGGTTTACGATGCGACGCTGACAGATGTCTCCTTTGACGCGGACTGCGGACTGCGGGATACCCGAAGCATTGACGATGCCGCCCTCTACCGGGTGGTAACGGGGATGTATTCTGCCCAGATGCTGGGCACGGTGAAGTCCAAGTCCATGGGGCTGCTGTCACTGGAGCCAAAAATGGCCGACGGTACCCCGGTGACGGATTTTTCCGACTGCATCCTCTATGATGAGAACGGAAATGAGCTGAAGGAATGGTATGCCCTGGCGGCCTATCTGGAGCAATTCGGCGAGGAGGGTCTGATTACCCGCTACGCCAATGCGGACAGCGGAAGCAAGCACGTTTCCGGCAGCCTTGCGCCGGGACAGCTGCTGACGGGCTGGAACTGGATTACCTGGGCGGTGCTGGGGATTGCCCTGCTGCTTCTGGCGGCGGTCGTCCTGCTGATTCGCTTTGTCTGCCGCCGGGTGAGAAAACGCCGCTGACGGCGCCGGACGGGAAACCAGAACAGAACACTCACGGGAACGCAGAACATCGCCCCCACGGTCTGGCCGTGGGGGCGATGTACATTCTGTATATCCTGCGGGTGTATGTACACACTGTACACGCTATCCGATTTTGGAGGAACGGCACGCCGTGTCCCCGCTCTCCCGGGCAAGGTACCCGATGATGTCCCGCCGGGTGACAATGCCGATGAACTTATCCAAATCATCAATGACGGGAATGAAGTTCTGATTCATGGCACTTTCCAGCAGGGCGTCCATGGTGACGGTAATCCGCACTGCCGGATACTTGCCGCTGAGGATGTCCCGCACCCGCAGCGCCTCCGCCGCTTTCATGGCAGGGCCGCCGGCATCCAGCAGATGCCAGAGGAAATCCCCCTCGCTGACGGTGCCTGCATACCGGCCGTCCCGGGTGATGACGGGAATGGCGGTGTAGCCCCGGTTGCGCATCTTCTCCAGACCCTGACGGAAGGTAAAATCATCGTACAGATAGGCAATGCGGCTCTTTGGCTGCAGGAAATAGGCGATATTCACGCTGGGCGCTCCTTTCATACTCTGCCGGACGGCAGCGGCGGGACGGTGCCTCTTCTGGTTGTATTATACAAGATTGAGCCGTCGATTTCTTGAACAATATGTGAAATTTACAATAGTTTTTTCTCCGGTTTCTGGTATGATAGAAATGTGATATATGCAACAATGGGGGTGTGTGGATGTTAAGTGAGCGGGAACTGGAAAGCAGTCCCCTGTTCCGGAATATCACCTATGAGGAGTACCTGCGGATGCTGACGTGCTTTCAGGCCGTGCAGAAATCCTATCCGGCGGAGGAACTGGTCTATGACTTTTCCGCCGTGCGGACGGACGCCATCGGCGTGGTGGAGCGGGGCAGCGCCTCCCTGATCCGCATTGACGAAGAGGGGGTATCCACCGTGCTGGAGGAAATGGGGCCAGGCGGCGTGTTCGGCCGGGATCTGGCCTTTGCCGGCTCGGCGGAGGACAGTCTGGAAGTGGTGGCACGCACTCCCTGCGACGTTCTTTTCATTGACTACCCTCACCTGTTCCGCCGCTGCGAAAAGGCCTGCACCCACCACAGCATTCTGGTGCAGAATATGCTGGGGCTGCTCAGCGACAAGGCACAGGCTCTCAGCGAACGGGTGGACGTGCTGTCCCGCCGTTCCATCCGGGAAAAGCTGCTGTGCTACTTCCGGCAGCTGGACGAAAAAAGCGGCGGCGCCCCCTTTGCCCTCCCCTTTTCCTTCAGCGTTCTGGCAGACTATATCGCCACAGACCGCAGCGCCATGATGCGGGAACTCCGGCGGCTGAAGGAGGAGGGCATTCTCCGGACGGAGGGGCGGAAAATCACCCTTTTGCAGCGCAGGCCGCTTTAAGGACAGGTCTGCTGATTCAATCGTTTTCTTCCCGAAAGGCTTTTTCCATTTTCAATAAACCTGTTGACGGTATGGAAAAAGCATGTTAAAATTCAGACAATGTGCGTATCCCGCCTTTGGCGGTCTATCAGATGGAAAGGAAAGAAGGAAGAGTATGTACCGAATCGTTAGAAAAGAGGCGCTCCGCCCCACCGTGACCCTCTATGAGATCGAGGCGCCCCTGGTGGCCAAAAAGGCACAGCCTGGGCAGTTCATTATCCTGCGGGTGGACGAGAACGGCGAACGCATCCCCATCACCATCAACGCCTATAACCCGGAGAAGGGCACCGTCACCATCATCGTCCAGACTGTGGGCGCCACCACGGTGAAGCTGAGCCACATGAAGGAGGGCGACTGTCTGGCTGACTTTGTGGGGCCTCTGGGCCGTCCCACCGAGACGGAAGGCAAGAAGAAGGTCTGCGTGGTGGGCGGCGGCGTCGGCTGCGCCATCGCCTATCCCGTTCTGAAGAAATTCCATGACGACGGCGCCGAGGTGCACGCCGTGGTGGGCTTCAAGAATAAGGATCTGGTGATTCTGGAAGACGATTTCAAGAAGTCCAGCGACCAGCTTGTTATCTGCACCGACGACGGCTCCTACGGCAAGAAGGGTCTGGTGACGGAGGCGCTGAAGGAACTCATCGACGCCGGCAACCAATATGACGAAATTTTCGCCATCGGCCCCATGATCATGATGAAATTCGTCTGCAAGACCACGGAGCCTTACGGCATCCCCACCACCGTCTCCATGAGCCCCATCATGATCGACGGCACCGGCATGTGCGGCGGCTGCCGCCTGAGCGTCGGCGGCGAGATGAAGTTTGCCTGCGTGGACGGCCCCGACTTTGACGGCCACAAGGTTGACTGGGATCTGGCGGTCAAGCGCAACCAGATGTACAGGGACTTTGAGGCGCACAAGTATGAGGAAACCTGCAACCTGTTCAAGAAGGAGGCCGAATAACCATGGCTAATATGTCTTTGAAGAAGAATCCCATGCCCTCTCAGGACCCCAACGTCCGCAACAAGAACTTCGATGAAGTGGCACTGGGCTACACCGAGGAACAGGCTCTGGATGAGGCCACCCGCTGCCTGCACTGCAAGAACAAGCCCTGTATGCAGGGCTGCCCCGTCATGGTACATATCCCCGACTTCATCGCTGAAGTCGCCAAGGGCGACTTTGAGGCCGCCTATCAGGTCATCGCCGCTACCTCTGCCCTGCCTGCCGTCTGCGGCCGTGTCTGCCCTCAGGAGAACCAGTGCGAAAAGTACTGCGTCCGGGGTATCAAGGGCGAGCCTGTAGGCATCGGCCGGCTGGAGCGCTTCGTGGCCGACTGGCACCGGGAGCACAACACCGTTCCCGCGGAGAAGCCCGCCTCCAACGGCCACCGCGTGGCGGTGGTAGGTTCCGGCCCCTCCGGCCTGACCTGCGCCGGCGACCTGGCCCGGAAGGGATACGACGTCACCGTGTTTGAGGCCCTGCATCTGGCCGGCGGCGTGCTGGTTTACGGCATCCCCGAGTTCCGTCTGCCCAAGGCCATCGTCCAGAAGGAAGTGGACGGCCTGAAGGCGCTGGGCGTCACCATCGCCACCGATACCGTGGTGGGCCGCACCATCACCGTGGACGAGCTGATGGAGGAGCAGGGCTTTGAGGCCGTGTTTATCGGCTCCGGTGCCGGTCTGCCCATGTTCATGAACATTCCCGGTGTCAACTACAAGGGTGTTCTCTCTGCCAACGAGTTCCTGACCCGCATCAACCTGATGAAGGCCTACAAGCCCGATTCCGACACCCCCATCCAGCACCCCAAAAAGGTGGCTGTGGTGGGCGGCGGCAACGTGGCCATGGACGCCGCCCGCTGCGCCAAGCGTCTGGGCGCCGAGGTCTATGTGGTTTACCGCCGCGGCATGGAGGAGCTCCCCGCCCGTAAGGAAGAGGTGGAGCACGCCGAGGAAGAGGGCATTGTCTTCAAGACCCTCAACAACCCCGTGGAGATTCTGGCGGACGAGAATGACAACGTCAACAAGATCCGCTGCATCAAGATGGAACTGGGCGAGCCCGACGCTTCCGGCCGCCGTCGTCCCATTGAGGTTCCCGGCAGCGAGTTTGAACTGGAAGTGGACTGCGTCATCATGGCGCTGGGCACCAGCCCCAACCCCCTGATCAAGTCCACCACCAAGGGACTGGAAATCAACAAGAAGGGCGGCATCGTAGTGAACGAGGACGGTCTGACCTCCCGTGAGCACGTCTATGCCGGCGGCGACGCCGTCACCGGCGCTGCTACCGTGATTCTGGCCATGGGCGCAGGCAAAACCGCCGCCAAGGCCATTGACGAAGCCCTGAGCAAGTAAGATTCCGGCAGGAAAGCCGCCCTCCGGCACGCGGCTTTCCCTGAAAACGCAGCACCCCAAAAACGGGAACCGGATTTTTTCGTCAGACAATAAAACACGGAAAAGGCGTGACCATGATGGTCACGCCTTTTTTCTTCAGGAGAATGGCCGCATCCCTGCAAAGGAGACGCCGCCCCTGTTCAAAGCGCTGCGGCGCAGTGCTCCGGGGATTCGGGTATCCGGAGAACCGTTTCCCGGAGCGCACATCCGGAAAATATCCCCGCAGAAGTACGCCCTTAATCTGTTGGATAAATGGGAAGTTGTCAATCCAAAATCAGGACGCCTGCGCAATCGGACATTTGCGTAAATGAAAGGTCTGGAAAATCTTTTCTCAGTTCCTCAACGACAAAGTAGATCTCATCATTATCCCATGTGTCTCCTGCCTCCAATTTACACTGTTCTAAGTCCTTTCGTGTTTCAAAGGCAACATCGCCGATTATAATTTTGCCGTTTTCTTTTAAGTAGTTACGCAAGTCTATCCTGTTCCACCTGGATGCCGCCGCGGAGGAACACCGTGATTTTCTCCGCTGAGTTGACCTTGACCGTATCCACCAGCTGCCGGATGAGAGCTTCATCCCATTCGCTGATGTGGGGGGACGCCTGAGCCATCGCGGCAGCCGCATCTTCAATGCGCCGGACAGCCTGAGCGTTTGTTTCTCTCAACTCTGAAAACCGCCATAGTGTCATAGCTCCTCTGCTGTGGATTTGTTGCACAATAGAAACGCAATTTTGAGGGAAAAGGTATCAATCCCTTAACCGCTTAAAAACGCGCCTGCAAAGCCGCATAAATCAAGGGTTTTTTCATGCCTGCTGTGTAACAAAGGGCATAAAACTTCATGCACAAGCACTGCACCACGAAAATGCGCAAATTCCGGTGCATGAAGTTTTTGTGCATCATTTCCGGTTGCCCCGCAGGGGCGAGGAAATGGCACATTTTTAATTTTGCTATGCTTTTGCATAGCAAAAAGCGGCGTTCCTGTCCTCCCTGTGTGGGAAGTAAGAAACGCCGCCTTTACGGTGCGTTATGAAATTTTTCTTTCTGCAATAGCTCTATGCTACTGTGATGTGCTATACTGGTCTTATCCGCAGCAGCTAAGAAGCATATCAAAGTTCTTTCCGTTCTCTCTGTTAAAAGTGTAAACGGGTAGTAAATTCAAGCTGTTTTCCTGCGGAAATGCCCGTAAATCAAGGGTCTTGGGCGATAATCAATTTATTTTATGTAAATTATACCAGAAAATTATGAAGAAATCTACCGTTTAGATAAGACCGCCCGGATATATTTGGCTCGGACGGGCTCGGTATCAATCATATATCAGTCCAAACTCCACGATAGCTTCTGCCTGTGCTTTGCAAGCGTTCATCTGCCGCACCTATTTCATTCGGTTCTCGGCTTTCCGTTGCTGGACGATACTGTTTTACGAACAGCTGCCAAATAGGCGGAGGCTCCTGTCTGGCGTATAAGTACGGGACGCAAATTGACTGGCAATTGGCAAGGAAGACCTCGCTTTCCCTCATGTCAGCCGATGCGGCCTGTTCCTCATTCCAGCAAATGCATTTTTTTCAAAGCCGGGTGCAGCGCCGTCATCAGCAGGAACAGCAGCATCGTCTGAAACGGGAGGCAAATCAGGTTCTTAATGGCGCTGCCGCTGGCAGTCACATACCAGGCTTTCCCGCTGAGGATAGCCATCCACAGGGCGCCCAGCGTCACATTCTCGAGATTGGTCAGCAGTTTTGCCAAAAACACTCTACGAATCGTAATTTCAGCCTTGTAAAAAAACAAAGCGTATAGAAATACCCCCAGCATGGTGGTCAAGGTATAACCCGGAAAAAAGGGATAGCCTCCGCCACCGGTAAGGAAAAAACTCAGAAGATCCTCTGCCACCGCAAATACAATCCCCAGCACCGGCCCGCAAACCCATGCGCACACCGCCCGGGCAAGAAAGCCCCATGTGATTTTGGCGTTGCCCCACAAGGGGATGGAAGGAATCATGGACAGTGCCATGCACAAAGCAATACACAGCGCGGCAAAGGTCAGCTTTCTGACATTCTTCATTTCCCTGGCGGCGGTGCGCCAATAATCAGCGGTCAATGGATTCAGGGACATAAAAATACCTCCTTCTGCGGCAGCATCACCGCATAAAGGAGGTTGGGCAGGCTCCCGCCTGCCGATTCCGGTATGCGGCAGCGGGATGCGAGGCGTGCACTGCGGTAATTTCCTTTCGTCCGGCGGACAACTCCCCGTCCCGTCGGCACTCGGCTCATGGCATACACGCACGCCTCTACTCTGCCTGTGTTTTTCATACTATACCGCATTTTTCCGGAAAAAGCAAGTCCGGAACGTCTTCTTCCCTCATTGCTTCTGCGCCTGTATTTAGAGCAGAGACGGCAGGGCGCAAGGTGGTTTTCCCTGTGGCTGTCATACCCCTGTGGCTGTCATCCCCCTGTGCCTTAACAAGGGGAGTCTAATATAGGCTAAGATATGAAAAAAGCGCGGCAGTCAAAAGACTGCCGCGCTTTGTGTTGGCGCTATCTATCTTCCCGGGCCGTTGCCAGCCAAGTATTGTGGAC
>CAKUBJ010000023.1 GCA_934636905.1 uncultured Dysosmobacter sp.
GATCCGGTTGATGGAGGCCTCGTTATAAGGCCGCTCCGTAAACTCCCGGACTGCCGCCGACAGCAGCTTTTCCTGCTTTTCCGGCGCCAGATTCAAAAATGTACTGCTGGGCAAACCGCCCGCCCCCCTTATTAAAACGATTGCTGTAAAAAATTCGCCCGATTCCGGATGGGGAATGATTGCAAACGGGCGACTGTCATTCCGAAATATCTATTCTCTCAATCCTGAAAATAACGGGTCTTGTGCCATCATTACAGCAAGTAATCATAACCTTATCATCATTCATCCAGCCGCGCATAATTGCTCCGCCTTGAAGTGCCGAATAAATATACCGGCTGATGGCATCCCACGCTTCTGAACAGAATGGGACTCCATCCGTTCCACAGTGCATTGTTCCCGGAGAAAGCAATACTCCTTCATCGGGTTTTCCGTTTTTTATCAGTGTACCTGCTCCCATATGCCAATAATCATCGCGCTCATCATTGCGATAAAACATAAATTCATCGCCAACATTATAGCAGGGACACTTTCCGCTGTCGGGTACTGCACAATATTGCGCCTGTAATTCCGGAAATAATTTTTTATCCAGAACCGTAACCTTTACTCTATGTTCCACGTCACATCTCTCCTTAAAATTCCAATTTGTTGAATTTTTCAAATGAGAATACGCGCCGCACGTCTTTCCTCCCGTCGGTATGGAAGCTGCGTATGCCATTAAAGTCCCCTAATATGACAACCTGTCAGGTATGATACCCGACAGGTTGTCATATTTCAACCCCATTTCAGGATTGTTCACAAATTTTTCACATTGTATGAACCAGTTCATACAGCGGTGCCCGCCGGTCATAGGGCTGGGGGCAATAGGTCACGGAGGAAATCTTCCGACCGCTGACGCCGTATTTGGGGTGCACCCCGAAAAGGTCGATGTATTGCAGCAGGTCGTCCTTCTCCGCCGCCATGGCCTCCAGCAGCAGCACGGCAGCCCGGGCGTCGTCCACCGCCCGGTGGCTGTTTTCCGCCTCCGTCAGGCCGTAGGCCTCGATGGCGTTGCACAGCTTATGGGGATAGTCCCGCCGGTCCCGGTACACCGTCAGGGCGTCCAGAAATCGGGGCTTTTGCAGGACGGGCAGCAGCCCCAGAGGCCGCAGCAGGTAATAGAGGAAGTTCAGGTCGAACTGGGCGTTATAGGCGGACAGCAGCGGCCGCTCCGCCCCTTCCAGCAGGCGGCAAAGCCCCTCCGCCGCCGTGCGGTCGTCTACCCCCTCCCGGGCCAGCTGGTCGTCGGTGATGCCGGTGAGTTGGGTGATAAAGGGGGGCAGGGTCTGCCCCTCCGGCAGGCGGAGCAGCGCGTTGAAGCTGCCCCGCTCCCCGTCCCGCTCCAGCGCCACGGCGCCGATTTCGATAATCCGGTCTTTGCCAAATGTAATGCCGGTGGTTTCCGTGTCGAACATCACCAACCGGTCAAAGTGATTCCACAGCTCCATCATGCCGCCCAGTTCTCCCCAGTGGCGTAGTCAATCTCCACGCCGGGCTGCACGTTGTAGCAGTAGACATGGAAGCACACGCCCCGGCCGTCGTCCTCCACGGAGCAGGCCTCCATCTCTACCCCCCGGGCCACCAGTTCGGAACCGACAAAGGCCGGCGTCACCCGGTAGAGGACATGGTTGCCGGTGGAGGCCACATAGTCCGCCACTTCGTTTTCAAAGGGCAGCATCCCGTCCACATTCATGTACCGGGTGCCGGTGATGAGGTTTCTCTCGTTGGCGTTCTCGCCGGTAAGCTGGAAGCCAATGAGGTGGCAGCGGTTATAGAGGCTCTTGCCGTCCACAAAGTCATACTGGTTCTGCACCCAGCCGGTGGGGTGCACGCTGGAAATGCTCTCCCGCTCCTCCGTGGGCATCAAATCCACGCCGATGCAGGCCTCCGTGACGCCGCAGCGCCCCAGTGCGTCCAGTTCGCTGTAGTACTCATAGGAATCGGTGGTGTAGTCGTCCTCCGTAAAAGAGGGCTGGTTCCGGTCAATGACGGCATATGCGCTGGTGCCGTCATAGTCCGGGATACTGTTCATGTCATAGCTGGGGGTCAGAGCCTGCCGGATGAAGGTAACAGCCGCTGCCAGCACCAGTAAGACCAGTGTTTCCTTCCAGCCCAGCTTCCGGGTTGTGCGCCGTTTCTTTGCCATAGATGTTCTCCTTTTGCCTCCGCAGTTGATTACCGACCCATCATACCAGTTTTCGTCGGTTTTCGCAACCGGGGAGGTGCGTCTTTCCTCCGGAATCCTCCGTTTTCCGCGTCCGGAACGGATAGAAAAAGCCTGTGGCTACACGGCAGAGGCTTCTTTCCCACACGGAAACAGGCAGTCCCTTTCGGGACTGCCTGTTGGTTAATACAGCTTGGCACCGGCGGGGATGTGGGAATCCACCATCAGCAGGTGGAGTTTTTCCTCGCCGTTTTCGTGGTGGACGGCGGAAATCAGCATACCGCAGGAATCAATGCCCATCATGGGGCGGGGCGGGAGGTTCGTGATAGCGATGCAGGTCTTTCCAACCAGCTCCTCCGGCTCATAGTACTCATGAATGCCGGAGAGAATCACCCGGTCGGTGCCGGTGCCGTCGTCCAGAACGAACTTCAGCAGCTTCTTGGATTTCTTCACGGCTTCGCATTCCTTCACCTTCACTGCCCGGAAATCCGACTTGCTGAAGGTGTCAAAATCCACGAAGTCGGCAAACAGCGGCTCCACCTGCACGTTGGAGAAGTCGATTTTTTCCTGGGCAGCGGGGGCGGCTGCGGCAGGCTTTGCGGCCTTCTTATCGGAGTCCATCGGCTTCATCGTCGGGAACAGGATGACCTCCCGGATGGTGTCGGTGCCGGTGAAGAGCATGACGGCGCGGTCGATGCCCATACCCATGCCGCCCGTGGGAGGCATACCGTATTCCATGGCGGTGAGGAAATCCTCGTCCAGCATCTCCGTTTCGTCGTCGCCCCGCTCCCGCTGCTCCACCTGCTTTTCAAAGCGCTGGCGCTGGTCGATGGGGTCGTTCAACTCGGAGTAGGCGTTGCCCATCTCACTGCGGCAGATGAAGAACTCAAAGCGCTCCGTCAGCCGGGGGTCGGCAGGGCTGCGCTTGGTCAGGGGGCTGACCTCCACCGGGTACATGGTGATGAAGGTGGGCTGCACCAGATGCTCCTCCACCTTCTGGTCGAAGCAGGCGTACAGGGCGTTGCCCCAGGTCTTTTCCGCGGCGTCCGCCAGTTCGATGCCCCTGGCCTTGGCGGCAGCCACGGCCTCGGCGTCGTCGGTGATGGCGTCAAAGTCAATGCCCACATACTTTTTCACGGCCTCCACCATGGTCATGCGGGGCCAGCCGGGAGCCAGATTGATCTTCTCCCCCATCCACTCCAGTTCATAGGTACCCAGATACTTCTGGGCAAAGGAGGTATACACCCCCTCGGCAATGTCCATCATGGTGTGGAAGTCGGCATAGGCCTGATACAGTTCCACCGTGGTGAACTCCGGGTTGTGCTTGGGATCCATGCCCTCGTTGCGGAAAATCCGGCCGATCTCATACACCCGATCCATACCGCCTACAATCAGCCGCTTCAGGGGCAGCTCCGTGGCGATGCGCATATACATATCGATGTCCAGGGTGTTGTGGTGGGTGACGAAGGGCCGGGCGGCGGCACCGCCGGCGATGGTGTTCAGCACCGGGGTTTCCACCTCAATATAGCCCATGTTGTCCAGATAGTCCCGCAGGTGCTTGATGAACTGGGAACGGATGACGAAATTGCGCTTCACCTCCGGGTTCACCATCAGATCCACATACCGCTGCCGGAACCGCAGTTCCTTGTCCTGAAGGCCGTGGAACTTCTCCGGCAGGGGCAGCAGGGACTTGGACAGCAGGATGATGTTTCTGGCCCGGACGCTCATCTCTCCCCGCTGGGTGCGGAACACCTCGCCCTCGACACCTACAATGTCGCCGATGTCATACTTCTTGAACTTCTTATAGACCTCTTCGTCCATCTCGTCCTGCCGGGCGTAAAGCTGGATGCGGCCGTCCCGGTCCTGCAGGTCGCAGAAGGACACCTTGCCCATGCCCCGCTTGCTCATGAGGCGGCCGGCCACCTTGACGGCCTTGCCCTCCATGGCGTCAAAGTTGTCCCGAATCTGCTGGGAGGTGGCGTCCCAGTCAAAGCGGGTGATGGCAAAGGGGTTCTGCCCCTCCGTCTGAAGGGTTGCCAGCTTTTCCCGGCGGATGCGGGTCTGCTCGGACAGGCTCAGTTCCGGCTGTGCCTGGGGATTCTTCTGTTCAGCCATAATCCTTCTCCTTAGTGCTCAATCTTTACAACGGTGTAGTGGATATTGCCGGAGGGGGCTTCCACCACCACGTCCTGCCCCTCCCGGGCGCCCAGGAACGCCTTGCCGAAGGGGGATTCCTCGGAGATGATGCCGTGCATGGGGTCGGACTCCTGAGAGCCCACAATCCGGTAGCTGGCTTCCATGCCGTTGGCAGCCCGGACGGTGACGGTGCAGCCGATGGAAATCACGTCGGACGGGGCGGTTTCATCCACGATGACCACATGCTGGAGAATCACCTCCAGTTCGGCGATGCGGGAATAGAGCTTGCCCTGTTCGTTCTTGGCCTCGTCGTATTCGCTGTTTTCGCTGAGGTCGCCGAAGCCACGGGCAATCTTAATCTGCTCCGCCACCTCGTCGCTGCGGGTGGTCTTGAGGTAGTTCAGTTCCTGCTCCAGCTCGTCCTTGCGAGCCTGACTCATCTTGTATTCTTTTTCCATATCGGCGGTTTCCTTTCATTCGTTTGGCGTATTCCGTACCATCGGCTGACAGCGGAAACAGGCCAACCATGGTATCTGCACATAATACACCTAATTTACCATGGTTTTGTATTATAATAGGTGTTTCCCGGATTGTCAAGGGCTGGCTGCGGGACGGGTCAGGCCGGCTCCGCCGGTTCACCGGTGCTTCCCAGCCGGAGGGACACCTGTCCCGGCCGCAGGGCGCCCATTTCCCACAGGACGGACAGCATCTGGCCGCGGTTCGCCCCCTCCGGCAGACGCGCTTCCAGTTCCGGCGGCAGCAGCAATCGCGGCATAGGCAGAGCTTCGTCGTACAGCGGCAGGAAACTCTCCCCTCTCCGCTCCGCCGGGTCGAAGGCAATCTGCACGGCGGCGGGTTCTCCGGCTGCGGGGTGCAGCAGGACGGACACGCCGTATTCCCGCCGCAGGCGGCGGCACAGTTCCTCGCCGCCGCAGGGCACCTCCAGCAACAGCCAGCGGTGCCGCAGCGCCAGTTCCGTCACCGTCCGCACCACCTCACCGGAGAGGGCGTCCGCCGTCACCAGCACCCGGGCTGCGGCGGGATTTTCTCCCCGGAGCCGCAGCAGTTCCCCGCACCAGTCCGCCGCCATGGCACGCCGGAGGGGCAGCGTCCCCGCCGGCCGCAGTCCCTCCGGCAGCGCATCCTGCGGCGCATCCCGGGGCATCACCACCCGCTCCACGCCCTGCCGCAGCAGCTTTTTCCCGGCGGCTCGAAGCCGCCGGCGCTGCACGCCGGCGGGTGTCTGTGCTCCCCGTGTAGGCGCGGCGCACAAAAAGCGGACGTGCAGCACGGACACCTCCCGCAGATGCACCGGCCGGGGAAAGCGGTTTCCCTGATTCCAGAGCAGCAATCCAACCATAGAACATCATCCTCCTGCCCCATGGTATGGGGCAGGAGGATGATTCAGAACGCCTTATTTCTTTTTCAACTCGCTGAGAATGCACAGCCCCATGGCCAGCACCGGGAACAGCACCCGCAGGCACAGGAAACCCTGGGGATCGCCAAATTGAATATTGGCGTCCGCAACCAGTCCCACAAGCCACGCCGCCAGCGTGGATACAACCGCTTTCAGATACATTTTCTCTCTCCTTTTTCGTTAACTTCCTACAGAGGAGACGGACAGGGTGTATCCGGTGAGATAGCCCTTCTTCGGCTCCGCGCCGTGGCTGAGGGGGTTCACCCGCACGCCGTTTTCCACCACCTCAAAGTGCAGATGGGGGCCGGTGGAGTGGCCGGTGGAGCCGGTGATGCCGATGGTCTGTCCCTGCTGGACATAGGTGCCCACGCTGACCTTGATGCTGCTCATGTGGGCGTACAGGGTGGTATTGCCGGTGCCGTGGGAGATGACCACATAGTTGCCGTAGGAACTGGAACGGGTGGCCACAATCACCGTGCCGGCCTTGGCGGCATACACCGGGCTGGTGTAGCCCACCCGGCCGATGTCGGTGCCCTTGTGATTGGTGGAGCCGACGCCGCCGGGGGAATTGCGCCCCCCCACGGTGGAGGTGATGTACCGGCTGTCCACCGGCCAGATGTAGCCGCCGGGGTTGGTGTTGTAGTTCTTCCCCTCCGCTGCCATCTGCTCTTCCAGCTGCTTCTGCAGCTGCTTCACCTGCTGCTCGATGCGGCGTTCCTCCGCTTCCAGCGCGTCCAGTGTCGCCTGATACTCGGCAGCGTTGTCGTCAATCTCCTTTACCAGCTTATTGGCCTCTTCCCGCTGGGCAGCCAGCTGCTTTTTCTGGCTTTCCAGCTCCGTTTTGGCCGTCACCAGTTCTGCCCTGCTGGCTTCCAGTCCGGTTTTCTTCTCCTCGATTTCCGCCTGAAGGGTCTGTAAGTCCTCAATTACCTGCCGGTCATAATCCATAACCTCGTTGATGAAGTCCAGCCGCCCCAGCAGGTTGGAAAAGCTGGTGGCCTTGAACAGCACCGACCAGTAGCTGACGGTGCCCCGCTCCTCCATCTCCCGCACCCGCTTGCAGAAGAGGTCATATTGTGCCTCCTCCCGCTGCTGGGCGTCCGCCAGCTCCGCCTCCGCCTGAGAAATCAGCGCGTTGTAATCGGAGATCTGGGACTCCGTATTGCTGATCCGGGCATTGGTGTTGGCAATCTGGTCGTCCAGAAGGGACTTCTTCTCCACCGCCGCCGCCTTGTCATCCTTCAAATCACTGAGCTTGCTCTGGATTTCCTTCTGCTTTTTGTCCAGATCGGAGGCGTCCCCTTTCAATGCGTCAATATCCGCCTGCGTCACCTTTGCCGCCATGGCCGGGGCGGTATTCCCCGTCAGCAGCAGGACGGCGCACAGCAGCGCCGCACAGGCCCGCAGAAAACGTTTTTTCTGTTTCATAGCGCCTCCTTACACCTGCAGGAACCGCCGGATGGCGGAAAGGCTGCCCCCTACGCCGATGAGGATGCCGGCGCCCAGAAACACGCCGCCTACCTGCTTCCACAGCTGCCGGAACGGCACCACTGACAGGAGCTGAAGCGTATCATTATCGGCCACGCCCTTGGCAATGGCCTCGTACAGTCCCCATTGCAGCAGGAAAGCCAGCACCGCGCCGGTAAGCCCCAGCATAAAGCCCTCATACACAAAGGGCCAGCGGATAAATCCGTTGGTGGCGCCCACCATTTTCATGATGGCAATTTCCTCCCGCCGGTCAAAGGTGGTGAGCTTGATGGTGTTGGAAATGATGAACACCGACACGATGAACAGCACCGCAATCAGCGCCACGCAGATCACCGTGGCAATGTTCCGCACGGCAATAAAGCCGTTGGTCAACTCCGCGTAGGCGCTGATACCGCCTACGCCCTCTATATTTTTGATTTTTTCCACGGTTTCGCTTTGCAGTCGCAGATCCTTTACCTTGATGGCAAAGCGATCCCGGAGGATATTGGGATCCAGATCCTGAAAGTACTCCTCGTCCGGGTTCTCGCTGATGAAGGCTTCCATGGCTTCTTCCCGGGAAATAAAGGTGGCAGACGCCACATTGTCAACGGCTTCCAGCCTGCTTTGCAGGGCCCTGGCCTCTTCTTCCGTGTAGCTGTCGTCAATAAAGGCCAGGATCTCGTTCTCCCGCTCCGCCTGCTTCAGGTTGGCGTCCGCATTGACGGCCACCAGCGTAAAGGTGCCCATAATCAGCAGGCACGCCACGGTGATGCCGATGGCGGCAAAGGACATGAAGCCGTGGCTGAGCATATTGGAAAGGCCCTCATGGAGGAAATAGCCGAAATCGTGCTTACCCATGGATCCGCCCTCCCACATAGCCGCCGACGCTGTCGCTGATAATCCGTCCCCGGTCGATGGTAATCACCCGCTTGCCGAAGCGGTTCACCAGTTCCTTCTCGTGAGTCACCACCAGCACCGTGGTGCCCAGCTGATTGATCTTCACCAGCAGGGTCATGATCTCCATGGAGCGCTCCGGATCCAGATTGCCGGTAGGCTCGTCGGCAATGATGGTGCTGGGGTTGTTCACCAGCGCCCGGGCTATGGCCACCCGCTGCTGCTCGCCGCCGGACAGCTCGCTGGGGTAGTTCTGCGCCTTCTTTTCCAACCCCACCAGCAGCAGCACATAGGCGATGCGGGTCTTGATCTCCCGCATGGGCATCCCCACCGCCCGCATGACAAATTCCAGATTCTCATACACCGTCTTTTTCTCAATCAGGCGGAAATCCTGAAAGATGACCCCCAGTGTCCGGCGCATCATGGGGATCTGCCGCTCGGAGATGTTGCTGACGGAAAAGCCGTTGATCATAATGCGGCCGGCGGTGGGAACCTCCTCTCCGGTGAGCATTTTGATCATGGTGGATTTGCCGGAGCCGGATGGCCCCACCAGAAACACAAACTCCCCATCCTCGATGGTGGTGCTGATGCCCCGGATAGCCCGGGTGCCGTTAGGGTATTCCATTTCCACGTCTTTCAGGCGGATCATCGGTACTCTCCTTATCTATTGTCCGGACGACCCGGCCGTCCGGACAGGTCGACATAATTCTGCATCCGGTTTCATTATATACGGATTTCCGGCACATTGCAACAATCCTGTGCCAGATTCCTGCCAAACTTTTTCCCCGGGAGTGTGCAAAGAGCATCCACCCGCTTATCGGGTGGATGCTCTTTGCCGTGTTAAAATCTGCCGTTCCCGCCGGGCAGGGTTCAGACGCCGGGAAAACCGGAAATTCCGATTTCCGCAGCGTACCGGGGGGCTTATGCCCGCTTCCAGCTGGCGCCGTCTTTGGTATCGGTGATTTCGATGCCCTGGGCCTTCAGTTCGTCCCGGATGCGGTCGGCCTCGGCGAAGTTCTTCGCCTTCTTGGCCTCGTACCGCTGCATCACCAGCGCATCAATGGTGGGGTCGCCTTCGCCGGTGACGGTGTATCCCCCTGCGGCCTTTGCGCTCTGGGCTTTGGCATTGGCCTCCCGCAGGGCGGCCGCCTTTTCCAGCAGAGACAGGCTCAGCACCTCATCGAAGCTGCCCAGAATGGCCAGCTTGGTGGCGTCGTTGGTTTTTGCCTTCAGGGCGTCGTACAGGGCGGTGACCCCCATGGAGGTGTTCAGGTCATTGCCCAGCTGCTGGAGGAATTTGTCCTTGTACTCCTTCAGCACCGCTTCGTCCACGGCGCCGTCCGCCGGGTTCAGGGCGGCGATTTTGGCAAGCAGCTTGTTGTAGGCGGCAGCGGCATTGTCCAGATTCTCCCAGCTGAACACCAGCGCCTTGCGGTAGTGGCTCTGGAGGCAGAAGAACCGGTAGGCCAGCGGGTCGTAGCCCTTCTCCTCCAGCACGGAAACCGTCAGGAACTCCCCCTTGGACTTGCTCATCTTGCCGGTGGAGGTGTTCAGGTGCGCCACATGGAACCACTGAGGGCACCAGGGATGCCCCAGATAGCTTTCGGACTGGGCGATTTCGTTGGTGTGGTGGGGGAAGGCGTTGTCAATGCCGCCGCAGTGGAGATCCAGATACTCCCCGTTGTACTTCATGGAGATGCCGGAGCACTCAATGTGCCAGCCGGGATAGCCCACGCCCCAGGGGGAGTCCCATTTCAGCGCCTGATCCTCGAATTTGGACTTGGTGAACCAAAGGACGAAGTCGTTTTTGTTGCGCTTGTTGGTGTCCTCCTCCACGCCCTCCCGGACGCCTACGGCCAGGTCCTCCTCGTTGTGGTCGTTGAACACATAGTAGCGCGCCAGCTTGGAGGTATCGAAATACACGTTGCCGCCGGCAAGGTAGGCATAGCCGGTGTCCAGCAGCCGGGTGATGATTCTGATATAGTCGTCAATGAGGCCGGTGGCGGGCTGCACCACATCCGGCCGCTTGATGTTCAGCTTGCGGCAGTCCTCAAAGAAGGCGTCGGTGTAGTATTTGGCCACCTCCATGACGGTTTTGTGCTCCCGGTGGGCGCCCTTGAGCATTTTGTCCTCGCCCTCGTCGGCGTCGGAGGTGAGGTGTCCCACATCCGTGATGTTCATGACCCGGTTGACGCTGTAGCCGGAATAGCGCAGGAATTTTTCCAGCACGTCCTCCATGATGTAGCTGCGGAGGTTGCCGATATGGGCAAAGTGATACACCGTGGGGCCGCAGGTGTACATTTCCACATGGCCGGGGGTGTGGGTGGTAAATTCGGCTTTTTTGTGGGTGGCGGAATTATAGAGATACATGGTGATTCTCCCTTCTGGTTCTCGTCAGTATTCGACGCGGGACAAAAAACGCCTCCCGCGCCGGTATGGCACGAGAGGCGGCTGTCACCGCGGTTCCACTCTCATTTCTCACTCAAATGCCCGTAACGTGGGCGAACCGGGGGCGTCTGTGTCCCCGCGCTCCCGGACGCACTTCCCGCACTCCTCCGCAGGTGTGCTTCCAGCCGACGGCACACCCTCTCTGCCCATTGGACCTGCGGTACTCTTTCCGTTCATCGCGCAGCTTTCTGCATATATTGTAGCAGGAACCCCCGGCAGTGTCAAGCCCGGCCGGACGGCTCCGCAGGGCAGATTTCCGCTGCCCGAAACCGTGCAACTTTCCGCTCTGGGAAAAAGAGAGGCAGACCGGGTCATCCGCGCCGGAGCGGAGCACCGGGAAACCATTACGGGAGGTATTTATGGAAAATCTCAAAAAGCGACTGACAAATCTGCTGACGGTGAAGAGCCTTGTAACGTTGACCCTCACTGCCGTGTTCGCGGCTCTCAGCTGCATGGGGCAGGTGACCACCCAGCAGTTTCTGACCGTCTTTACGGTGGTCATCGGCTTCTACTTCGGCACCCAGCGGGTGGCCGAGGACGGGAAGTGACGCCGCCGTGGTTGACGTTTTTGACTGCGCCCGGGCGCAGATTTACCACAACACCGGGAAGCTGACCCCGGCCGCCATCAAGGCCAAAACCGGGTGCACCCACATCATCAACGGGTACCTGTTCAACACCCGCTTCAAGCCGCTGGGGTGGACGGTGATTGACGGGAAGGTTATCAGCCGGGACGTCTATCAGGACTGGGGCATTGCCGTCGGTAATGACGGCAAGCCCCGGATGCTCACCGACCGGGGCGGCAGCTTCCTCTCCGGCATTCCCATCCTGAAAGGCGGGGCGAAGCTGTACCGCAGCCTGACGCCGGACGTGGCGAGGAAAGCCGCCAGAACCGCCGTGGGCTGGCTGGGCAACGGCAAGGTGTGCCTCTGGTGCGGCAAGACGGCCATGACCCGGGAGCAGCTGCAGAACAAGCTGCTGGGGCTGGGGGCAGAGGACGCGCTGATGCTGGACGGCGGCGGCTCCACACAGGGGATTTTCCCCAGAGCCAAGGTCACCAGCACCCGCAAGGTGCCCACCCTGCTGCTGTTCTGGGAGCGGGACAAAGAACCGGAAGGAGGAAAGCCCATGGTAGAAATCAACGCCTATTCCAAGGCAAAGGACGGCGCCAAAAAGCTGTCCGGCAATTTCAAAGTCAGCGAATTTGCGTGCCGGGACGGCAGTGACGCCGTGCTGGTGGCACCCCGGCTGGTGATGGTATTGCAGACCATCCGCGACCGCTTCGGCGCGGCGGTCACCATCAACAGCGGCTACCGGACACCGCAGTACAACACCAAGGTGGGCGGCGTGACGGACAGCCAGCACTGCTATGGCACGGCGGCGGATATCGTGGTGAAGGGGCAGAAGCCGGCAGCGGTAGCGGCCTATGCCCGGAAGATTATGCCGGACTGGGGCGGCGTGGGGATTTATGGCAGCTTCACGCATATCGACATCCGGGAGCAGAAAACGGACTGGCAGGGCTGAGGACAGTACCGCCAGTGGAGGCAGGGGTGAGAGTTTTTCTCTCACCCCTGAGACTGTCGATAAAGTGGTGAGTTTTCCGCGGCGGTAAGGAAGGGTGTGCGCGGGAAACCCAAGAAGGGTGTCCTGCGCCATTAAAATCTATAGTTTTCAGAACTTTATAAAGTTCTGAAAACTGACTCAGCGGGGCGAAAAGACTTTTTCGACACGCTGAGGGGTGAGAGTTTTTCTCTCATCCCTGTCCCCGTATTCCGGCTTTTCAGACGGGGCTTCCCGTTTCCAGCATGGTTTCCACGGAAATTCCATATCCTTTGGTGGGGTCACTCAGCAGCACATGAGTCACGGCGCCTACCAGCCGGCCGTTCTGAATCACCGGGCTGCCGCTCATGCCCTGTACGATGCCGCCGGTGGCTGCAATGAGTTCCGGATCCGTGACGGACAGCACCATTTCCCGTCCGTCTGCGGCGTCCGGGATGATTTTCAGGATTTCCACTTCATAGTCTCTGACCTCATCCCCGGATACGTTGCTGCGGATCACCGCCGGGCCGGCAGCAGCCTGCCCCACCGGCAGCGCCTCCCCTGCCGTCCAGAGGCCGGTGTTGTTCACCGTGCCGAAAATGCCGCAGCCGGTGTTGGCGTACAGCTGCCCCAGTTCCTCCGTCAGGTTGAAATCCCCCCGCAGTTCGCCGGCGCTGCCGCAGGTGCCCTTCTTCACCGCCTTTACCGTAGAGGGCAGAATGGAGCCGCTGCCGAAGGGCATCAGCGCGGCGGTGTCGCCGTCGGTGATGCCGTGGCCCAGCGCGCCGAAGGTGTTGGTATCCGGGTCATAATAGGTGACAGTGCCGATTCCCGCCATGCTGTCCCGAATCCACGCACCGATGCAGCAGACGCCGTCCTCATTCCGCTCCGGCTCCACCGAGAGGGTCACGGGAGTTCCCTGCCGCTTCACTGCCAGTTCCGTGGCGGCCGTGCCGTTTTCCTGCAGGAGGGACTGGAAGTGCTCCGTGGAGGTGACCGCCTGTCCGCCGCAGGTTTCGATGACGTCGCCGATTTTCAGGCCGCAGGCCCGGGCAGGCGTGCCGCCCTCCGGCAGCCTCACCACCACAACGCCCCGGGAGAACAGCTTGACTCCTACGGTGTGTCCCACCGGCACCAGCCGCTTTTCCCCTTTCCCGGCAGCCATGGCCGCAGTGGAACACAGCACCAGCGCCATGGCCAGCACGCCGAACCGGCGCAGTGCTCTGGAAGGTTTTCCATGCAAATTCCTCACTCCTTTCCCGATTGAGCCGAGAAAAAAGCAATACAAATAGTTGTTCTTTTCCGAAAAATTCCAATTTGTACCAGGTTCTTGACTCAATCTTCATCATTGACCGCCGCATCCGGCGGACATTTTTTATTCTTGCCGCAAACGGCGCGGCAACACCCGACAAAAAGCGGCAGCTGCGCCAGCGAAGATTTTCCTTTCGGCGCAGCGGAGGCAGAAGAAAACGGACGCAGGAAAAATCCTGCGTCCGTCGGTAAATTTTTCAAAAAAACGTCAGTCCCGATGCTCAAAAATCTTCAGAATGGCGTCAAAATCGAAGTCGTCCTTCTGCTCATCCGTCTTTTCCTCCGCCGGAGGATTGGGCGCAATGGGGACAGGGGCACCGGCAGGGATGGCTTCCTCCTTCTCCTGCCCGGGCAGCTGCACCTGAGGCTTGGCAAAGGTGCCGATTTTTGGCAGTTCCCCGGCAGACGTCTTGTCAAAGCCGGTAGCAATGACGGTGACCCGGATTTCGTCGTCCATGGTTTCGTCAAAGGTGGCGCCGAAAATGGTCAGGGCATCGGGGTGGACGGCCTGCTGCACCAGAGAAGCCGCCTGCTCCACTTCCTCCAGACCGATGTCCATGGAGCCGGTGACGTTGATGAGCACGCCCTTGGCTCCCTCGATGGAGGTTTCCAGCAGGGGGCTGGAAATGGCCATACGGGCGGCCTCCTCGGCCTTGCCCTTGCCGGCGGCACGGCCCACGCCCATGTGCGCCATGCCGGCGTTTTTCATAATGGCGGTGACGTCGGCAAAATCCAGATTGATAAAGCCGGTATCCCGAATCAGGTCGGAGATGGACTGGACGGCCTGCCGCAGCACGTCATCGGCGATTTCAAAGGCGTTGGCAAAGGTGATTTTCTGGTCGGTGGCGTGCTTGAGCCGCTCGTTGGGGATGATGACCAGAGAGTCCACCTCGTCCTTCAGGGCGGCAATGCCGCTTTCCGCCTGCTGCATCCGGCGGCGACCCTCAAAGCCGAAGGGCTTGGTCACCACCGCCACGGTGAGGATGTCCATTTCCTTGGCGATTTCCGCCACGATGGGGGCACCGCCGGTGCCGGTGCCGCCGCCCATGCCGGCGGTGATGAACACCATGTCGGTGTCCTCCAGCGCCTTGGCAATCTGGTTGCGGCTCTCCTCGGCAGACTTGCGTCCCACCTCGGGGTCGGAGCCGGCGCCCTGCCCGTGGGTCAGCTTTTCGCCGATCTGGATCTTATAAGTAGCGCTGGACACCTTCAATGCCTGCTTATCCGTATTCACGGCCACAAACTCCACACCCTTGGTACCGGAGCGGACCATGCGGTTGACCACGTTGTTGCCGCCGCCGCCTACACCGATGACCTTGATGTTGACAACGGATTCGGGGCCGGTTTCCAATTCAAATGCCATAACGTGCCTCCTGCTGTCTTTTGTACGAAAGGGCGGGCAGCCGCCCTGTAATTTCCAAATTCACGGATTCCCGCAGTGCGGGGCATCACTTATTTATAATATTCTATTTTCCCGGCAAGGTCAAGGGCTGGCCGCAATTTGTTTCCGTTTTTTTCGCGCCCCGATTCGACGGATTCTATCCCCGGACGTTCTGGCGGAAGCGGATGCTTCCGTCCTCCCGGTGCCGCAGGTCAAAGGTGCCGGTCATATTGTCCTGAATCTTTCCGCTGGCAAGGGACAGTTCCAGCACCTGCAGATCGTAGGCAAAATCGGCGTCGTAGTCCATCCGCACCGTGAAGCGCTCCATATAATCCATGGAGATGTAGGTCGAATCCCCCAGATGGACGGCGTCCACCTCCCCCAGCTTTCCGGCTTCCTCCAGCGCTTCCAGCAGTGCCAGCAGCCCCTGATACCGGAACTCATCCTCCGTGTCCAGCGCAATCCGGGTGCCCACGGAGGGCGCCAGCAGCCGGCAGCCGTCAATGGTGGAATACGTCCCGGTATCGCTCCGCTGCTCCACGATTTTCCCGGCGGGACTCACCAGCCAGACCGTGCCGTCCTGCTCCCATGCCAGCGGATCGCCGCACTCCTGCACCTCAATCAGCAGGGTATCCGGCAGCTTCCGCCGGACATGGGTGTTTTCCATCTCAATGTAGGGCAGCGCTTCCGCAATATTGCGGATTACCTGATATTTATTCAGCAGGAAGAGGTTATCCCCCGCCGCCACGCCGCTGGCCTGACGGATCTGCTCCTCCGTGTAGCGCTTTTCCCCGGTGACAGCCACGGTGTTCACCCGGAAAAACAGGGTAACCGCCGCCACCAGGCAGACGCAGATCAGCAGAACGGACAGCAGCTTATAGAGGAAGCCGCCGCTTCCCCGTCTGCGCCGCCGCGCCGATCCTCTCCGTCTTGCCATGGTTGTTCTCCTTCGTTCGTTTCTGTTTCAGCCGGAGCCGTCCTCCGTCCGCTTCACGTCCGCCCCCAGCGCCATAAGGTCACCCTCCATGCACTGGTAGCCCCGGTCAATGTGGGAGAGGTCGGAAATCTCCGTCTCTCCCTCTGCCGCCAGCGCCGCTACGCACAGCGCCGCGCCGCCCCGGAGATCCGTGCAGCGCACGGCGGCACCGTGGAGCCGTTCCGTCCCCAGCACCACCGCCACCCGGCCGGAGGTGCGGATGTCCGCTCCCATCCGGATTAACTCATCCACATGGCGGTAGCGGCTGCTGAAGAGGTTCTCCTCAAATACCGCCGCCCCGCGGCACCGCAGCAGGGCGGCCATCAGCACCGCCTGGGCATCGGTGGGAAACCCGGGATAGGGCGCCGTCCGAATGGGATGGGGCGCTTTCAGCCGGCCATCGCACCGGCAGGCAATGCCGGCGCCGTCTCCGGCAATTTCGCAGCCCGCCTCCCGGAGCGCCGCCGTTACGGTGGCAAGGTGCGCCTCTCTGGCCCCCCGCAGGAATACCTCTCCCCCCGCAGACGCCGCCGCGCAGAGGTAAGTAGCCGCCGCGATGCGGTCGGGGATGACGGCATAGCTGCCGCCGTGAAGGGGGCGCTTCCCCCGGACGACCACCGTGGAGGTGCCGCCGCCGGCAACCTCCCCGCCGCAGGCATTCAGGAAATTCTGCAAGTCCTCAATTTCCGGCTCCCGGGCTGCGTTGGACAGGACGGTGTCCCCCTCTGCGCCGCAGGCGGCCAGCATCAGGTTCTCCGTGGCACCTACGGAGGGGAAGCCCAGCACGATTTCCCGCCCCGTCAGCTTCTCTGCCCTGCCGTGGAGGATGCCTCCGGCCTCGTCAATCTCCGCCCCCAGCGCCCGCAGGCCGGACAGGTGCAGGTCGATGGGTCTTGGCCCCAGTTCACAGCCGCCGGGATAGCTCAGTTCCGCCTGACCACACCGCGCCAGAATGGCACCCAGAAAAATGGCGGAGGAACGCATTTCCCGCATCAGCCCGTCAGGAATGGTGCAGCCGGTCATCTGCCCCGTGTCCACTTCCAGCGCATCCCCCCGCCACTCCGCCCGGCAGCCCAATGACTTCAGGATGCGGATGGATGCCTCCACATCCCGCAGACGGGGGCATTGCCGCAACTCTACCGCACCGCCGGTGAGAATGGTGGCCGCCAGAATCGGCAGCACGCTGTTTTTTGCCCCCTGAATGGTCACTTCTCCCCGCAGGCGGTTTCCGCCCCTTACCAACAGTCGGCTCATGTCCGTCCCTCCCGATTGAATGGAATCTCCCACCATCCTATGGCTCTGTGGGAAATTCGGTTCCTTTCCGGAAGAACGCAGGGAAGACCGGCCTCCGCCGGAATTGGGAAGTAATCAGTCGGCGGCGCGGGGCGGTGTTTCCCGCCCTGCCCGGCAGGTGCGTCGGTTGCCGTTACCGGCGCTTCGCCCCGGCGCCGTCTCCGGCAGCCATCACCGCCTGCACGGTTTCATAAATCCGCTCTGCCGCATCCCGGACTCCCAGCGCCGCCATGGCGCGGCTCATGGTACTGCGGCGGGTATCGTCCCGGAGAATCTCCGCCGCCGCCTGAAACAGTGCCTGGCCGGAGGCTTCCTTTTCCGTCAGAACCCGCACGCCGCCGTGCTCCTCCAGCGCCCGGGCATTTTTCTCCTGATGGTTGTTGGTGACATAGGGAGAGGGCACCATAATGGCCGGAACCCCCAGCGCCGTCAGTTCGCTGACGGTGGACGCCCCTGCCCGGCAGATTACCAGGTCTGCTGCCCGCATCACCGACGCCATATCGTAGATATACTCCCGCACCTCCAGCGCCGGGTGCTCTTTCAGATTCACGCCTTTCTCCGCCAGCGCTTTCATTACGGCATCATAGCCGCTCTTTCCCGCGCCGTGGATGTGGTGGAAGGGTTCCTTTCCCGCCTCCAGCGCCAGCATCTCCGCCATTTGGGCGTTCATGCCGGCGGCGCCCAGAGAGCCCCAGAAGGAAACAATCAGCGGCCGTCCGTCCCGGACGCCCAGCCGTTCCTTTGCCTCCTCCTTCGTCAGGGTGAAGAAGTCCTCCCGCACCGGCGTGCCGGTGACGGCCACCCTGTCCGGGTGCTTGTAATACTTCCGGCAGGACTCAAAGCCCACCATAATCCGCCCGGCGTACGGTTCCAGCAGTTCCGTGGTCAGCCCCGGCACGGCGTTGGACTCGTGTACCGCCGTGGGGATGCCCATCTTTGCCGCAGCCTTCACCGCAGGGTAGCTGGCATAGCCGCCGGTGCCGATGACCACGTCCGGCCGGAACTCCCGCAGGATGGCCCGCGCCTCCGCCGGAGAGCGCACCATATTGAACAGGGACACCAGATTGTGGCGGATTTCCGCCGGCCTGAAGGAGCGGTGGAAGCTGGAAATGTGGACGGTGCGGAAATCGTAGCCCGCCTTGGGAATCAAATCCTTTTCCAGTCCCCGGTCGGCGCCTATAAATAGTATCTTCACTTCCGGATTTTTCTCCGCCATCCGCTGTGCCACGGCAATGGCGGGGTTCACATGGCCTGCCGTGCCGCCGCAGGTAAAAATCACCCGGTCAATGCGCTGTTCCGTCATAGAGAACTCCTTTCAGCAAAAGCCTCCCGCCCGGAATCGGCGGGCTGCCTGCCCCATGCAGGGCAAAAAGGCAGGGCGATGCTACCCCGCCTTTGTCGGCTTCATCTGCCGGGAAACGCTGAGAATGACCCCCATTTCCGCCAGCTGCACGCAAAGAGCCGTGCCGCCGTAGCTGAAGAAGGGGAGGGAAATACCGGTGGTAGGCAGAACGCCGGACACCACGGCGATGTTCAGGAACACCTGCACCGCCACCAGCGTGGTGAAGCCCACCACCAGCAGCGTGCCGAAGCGGTCCCGGCAGTGGAGGGCAATCCAGTACCCCCGCAGCACCAGCGCCGCAAACAGAATCATGATGATGCCGGCACCCACCAGCCCCAGTTCCTCGCAGACAATGGAGAAGATGAAGTCGTTGTGTTCCTCCGGCAGAAACAGGAATTTCTGGCGGCTCTTTCCCAGGCCCAGGCCCCACAGCCCGCCGGAGCCGATAGTAATGAGGCTTTGACGCAGCTGGTAGCCCTTATCAAAAGGGTCCTCCGCCCAGGGGTTCAGCCAGTAGGTGACCCGGGAGGTGTTGTAGCCGATGACAAACAGCGCCACATACACCATTCCCACCGCCGCACCGGCAGCGGCGCCTACCCACGCCCAGTTGATGCCGCCTACCAGCATCATGGCGGCGCCGGCGCCCAGAATCAGAATGGCGCCGGAGAGGTGAGGCTCCACTGCCACCAGCCCCCCGATAACCACCAGAATAAAGGCGTAGGGCAGCACCCCGTAGCGGAAGGTGCGCATTTTGTCCTTCTTTCTGGAAATGCTGTCGGCAAAATAGATAACCACCGCCGCCTTGGCAATTTCCGACGGCTGGAACTGGATGCCGATTTTCAGCCAGCGGGTTGCGTTCTTCACCGTGACGGCAATGGGGTTATGGGGAATAATCACCAGAATCAGCAGCACCACGGAAACGTAAATCAGCGCCTTTCCGGCGCCCCGGAGCCGCTGGTAGTTGAAGCGGCTCACCAGAAACATCACCGCCGTACCCAGCACGGCAAACACCGCCTGCCGTTCAAAGTAGTACAGCGGGTTGTGATGAGAGGGCTTTTCTTCATAATAGGCGGAGGGAAAGCTGGCAGACAGCAGCATCACAAGGCCGATGGCCGTCAGCAGCAGCACCAGCAGGCAGAAGGTCATGTCAATGGGGCCTCTGGCCAGTTCCCGGCTCTCCTCCATCTTTTCCTGACGGTGCTGCTTCCGCTCCTGAAGCGTCAGCTGTTCCTGACGGGTCAGAGGGCGGCGCCGGCGGCGCTGCTCCATGGTCATGCCCTTCCCCTCCTTTCACTCCGGCCGCAGGTTGTGTTCAGAACCGGTTCCAAATGCCGAAATAGGCCAGCCCACAGCACACGGCGGTGACGGTACAGAAAACCGCCACGATTTTGTTCTCGCTCCAGCCGCACCGCTCCAGATGATGGTGCAGGGGCGCCATTTTGAAAAAGCGCTTGCCGTGGGTAATCTTGAAGTATCCAACCTGTATAATATCGGACAGAGTTTCCAGAATGTAGATGATTCCCACCGGAATCAGCACCAGCGGCATATCAAAGGCAAAGGCCAGCGCCGCCACGGCGCCTCCCAGAAACAGGCTGCCGGTGTCCCCCATGAAGCACTTGGCGGGATGATGGTTATAGAGGGCGAAGAAGCCCACGAGACTTCCCAACAGAGCGCCGGAGAAAATGCCCAGCGTGGTCATCTTCCAGAGGATTGCCGCCAGCAGGAAGAAGAGCATCACCACAGCGGTGACACTGGAGGCCAGACCGTCAATTCCGTCCGTCAGGTTCACGGAGTTGACGCAGCCCACAATGACAAAGGCGGCGAAAACGAGATACACCACCCAGTTCACCGTCAGCGTCACGTTGACAAAGGGGATGTAGAGGTCGCAAGTCAGCAGCCCCTCATAGCGCATCAGGCACAGGAACACCACCGCCGCCAGCAGCTGCAAGATAAATTTCTGCTTGGCGGTCAGCCCCTCGTTCTGGTGCTGGCGCACCTTACGGTAGTCGTCCACAAAGCCGATGAGGCCGAAAATCAGGGCAAACAGATAGACGTACAGGTGGGCAAAGTCCCCTGACATCATCTGCCGCCAGCCGCAGGCAAAGGTCACGATGCCGCTGCCCAGAATGAAGGCGATGCCGCCCATGGTGGGGGTTCCGGCCTTGGAATTGTGCCAGGTGGGGCCGTCCTGCCGGATTTCCTGCCCGGCCTTCAGCTTCCGCAGCTCCGCCAGCACGAATTTCCCCAGAACCATGGTCAGCACACAGCCAACCACCGACGCGATTACATAGATACTCATGTTATCTCCTCTTCATGCCCCCGCCGAAGCAGCCGGAGCCTTTTCTCCCGCCGTCGTTTTCGGCGGCATTCTCTGTAAAACACTCTGCTGTGTCTCAAACGGTCAGCGGCCCGCTTTCAAATAGTCTGCCACGATTTCCCGTTCGTCCATGTGATGCTTCACATGGTTGATTTCCTGATAGGTTTCATGCCCCTTGCCGCACAGAACAATGACATCCCCCGCTTCCGCGTGATCCATGGCCCAGTGGATGGCCTCCACCCGATCCTCAATCACCGTATAGGGGGTCACACTGCCCTCCAGCCCCGGCAGGATGTCCTCAATGATGGCGCCGGGCTTTTCCGTCCGGGGATTGTCGGTGGTGATAACCAGAAAGTCCGCGTGCTCCGCGGCGGTTTTTCCCATTTTGGGGCGCTTCGTCCTGTCCCGGTCGCCGCCGCAGCCGAACAGGGCAATGGTGCGCCCTTTGGCGAAGCCCTGCACGGAGGAGAGGACGTTTTTCAGCCCGTCAGGGGAGTGGGCGTAGTCGATGAGGACGGTATAGTCCCTGCCGGGGGTGGGAACCACCTCCACCCGCCCCTTCACATGAGGCACGGCTGCCAGCACCCGGGCGCTGTCCTTCAGGGGGATGCCCAGCGCCAGTGCGGCGCCCAGCACGTCCAGCGTGTTGTACACCATGAAGCCGCCGGGGATATTCACCCGGACGGGCACCCGCTCCGTCTCCGTGACGGCGTCAAAGGCGATGTGATCCGCCCCCAGGCCTATGTTTTCCGCCCGAAGATCCGCCAGGGCGTGCTCCGCGTAGGTCAGCACCTTGCAGGAGGCATTCCGCATGAGCCGCGGCGTCCAGGGATCGTCAGCGTTCACCACGCCGGTGCCGCAGTTCCGGAACAGAATGGCTTTGGCATCGCAGTAGGCTTCCATGGTCTTGTGGAAGTCCAGATGATCTTGGGTCAGGTTCGTAAAGATTCCCACCTGATAGCGGACACCGTACACCCGATCCAGCGCCAGCGCGTGGGAGGATACTTCCATCACCACATGGGTGCAGCCCGCATCCGCCATCTGCCGGAAGAGATGCTGCACTTCAAAGGACTCCGGGGTGGTGCGCTCCGTGGGGATGACCTCCTGCCCGATCATATTCTGATTGGTGCCGATCAGCCCCACCTTTGCTCCCAGCACCTGTTCCAGAATGGCTTTCAGGAGATAGGTGGTGGTGGTTTTTCCGTTGGTGCCGGTAACGGCAATCATGGTCATCCCCGATGCCGGATGGTGGAACCAGTTGGCACCGACAACAGCCAGTGCCCGGCGGGAATCCTCCGTCTGAATGTAAGGGCAGTCCGTTTCCGGCGTCTGCTGGCACAGCACCGCCGCCGCGCCGTTTTCCAGTGCCTTGCCGATATATTGGTGACCGTCGGTGGCAAAGCCCGTCATGGCCACGAACAGGTCGCCGGGCTTTGTGCGCCGGGAGTCATAGCTGACACCGGTGATTTCCGTCTCCAAATCCGCCGCGGCATCAAGGACGGGGATCCCGGCAAGCAGTTCCTGCAGTTTCATAGTCATTCCTCCGTGTTCGGTGTGTTGTTCCCGCAAGTGCGGGCACTCCGCAGTGCGTCTGCCCGCCAGACACGATTGTACCGTTTTTTTCGGAAAAGTAAACCGGAAAATCTGCTGAAAACCTGCAAAAAGTGCGGAAGTCCGCCGGTCAGTCCGTGGTGGTCACGCTGAAACGCACCGTCACCACGCTGCCGGCCTCCAGCTGGGCGCCCGGCTCTGCGCTCTGAGAAATGGCGGTAACGCTGCCGGTGCTGCCGCCGGTATTGACGGCGCCTGCCGCCTTCATAATCAGTCCCGCGTTCACCAGCGCTTTGTTGGCCTCCGACGGCGTCCGCCCCACAAGGTTAGGAACGGTGCAGAGGGTGTCCGGCTTTTCCGCCCCCAGGTACAGGATGATGGAGGCGTTGTTGGGCACGATGGCACCGCCTGCCGGGGTCTGATCCGTCACGGTATCCCCGTCTCCCACAAGGGTGCAGCCAAAGCCCGCCGCCGTAAGCGCTGCCTTGGCGTCTGCGGCGCTCTTGCCCACCACATAGGGCACGGCGGCATCGGCGCCTGCCAGTTCCTCGGCGGTATAGTCCGGCTCAATGCCCAGCGCAGGCAGAACCTCCGCCATAATCTGGCTGGCCGCAGGCGCCACCATGGTGCCGCCGTACACGGCGGTGCCGGTGTCCCGCCTGGGGGTATCCATGGTCAGGAGCATGATGTACTGGGGATCGTCCGCCGGAGCGAAGCACATGAAGGATACCACCACGTCGCCTTTGGGATTATCGTCGGTTTTGCTGCCGGTCTTATCGGCGGTGCCGGTCTTGCCGCCGATGCGGTAACCTGCCACCTGACCGTTTTTGCCGCTGCCGGAGGACACCACATATTCCAGCGCCTCCCGGACGATGGCGGAGGTTTCCTCGCTGATAACCTGCCGCACCGGGGTGGCGTCATGGCGGGAGAGGACGTTGCCGTCGTCATCCAGCACCTGATCCACGATGTACGGCTCATAGAGGTAGCCGCCGTTGATGCAGGCCGCCTGGGCCCGGATCAGCTCGATGGGGGTCACGTTGAAGGTCTGACCGAAGGAATAGGACGCCAGCGACACCACTTGGGAATTGAAATAATCCTCGTCAACGAAAATGCCCTTTACCTCGCCAATCATGTCGATGCCGGTCTTATCCATCAGTCCGAAGGATTTGAGGTACTGATAATAGGTTTCGGTGCCCACCGCCAGACCCATGCTGATAAACGCCGGGTTGCAGGAGTGCCCCACCGCCTCGATGAGGGTCTGGCTTCCGTGACCGGCGTGGTTGGAGCAGTAGATGAGCTTGTTCCAGCCCTGCACCCGGGTGGAGCCGGAGCAGTAGAAAGTGGAATTTTTCGTCACCTTGCCCTCTTCCAGCGCCGCCGCCAGAGTGATGGGCTTGAAGGTGGAACCCGGCTCATAGGTGGAGTCGATGCACTTGTTGCGCCACTGGGTCTGGACGGCATTGTTGACGGCCTCCGACCGGGCGGCGGCATATTCCTCCTCCGTGGCGTAGGAGGAACGGTTGGCGTCGATTTTGGCCAGCGCCGTTTCCAGCTTGCTCTCCAGCGCGTCGTCATACACGACCCCCGGCTCGTTGAGGTCGTAGTTGGGGTAGGAGGCCATGGCCACGATGGCGCCGCTGTTCACGTTCATGATGATGCCGGTGCCGCCGTTTTGGGCGCCGTACTTCTTCAGCATGCTCTCCAGCCCGTTTTCAAGGCTCAGCTGCACGTTGGTATTCAGGGTCAGCAGCAGATTGTGGCCGTTTTCCGCATCGTAATACTGCTCGTAGGGATACAGCAGGGCGGTGCCCGCCGCGTTCCGGGCGCTGACGGTATAGCCGGCGGTGCCGGTAAGGGTATCGTCGTATTTGGCTTCCAGCCCCACGCTGCCCTGATTTTCATTATTGACAAAGCCCAGCACCCCGGAGGCCAGAGAACTGTAGAGATAGTACCGCTTGGAGGAGGGCTGGAGCCACACCCCCTGCAGCTTCACCTGCTCCGCCTCCGGCACCGCGTTCCCCTCCGGGTCAATTTCGCCGTTGATGAACCGGCGCACCTCGTCGGCCACGTCCTGCTCCGCCTGCTTTTTGATGTTCCAGTAGTCGTATTCGGTTTTGGTCATCCGCGCTTCCAGCTTTTCCTGGTCCACATTCAGAATGCGGCTCAGTCCACGGGCAATATAACTCTGGTCCCGCAGGAGGGGCGCGGTGTACGGTTCCCCCTTGTCGGCAGCCTTCTTTGCAGCCTTTTCCTGCGCTTCCTTCTGGCTTTCCACAAACTCCGCAATCCGCATGGGGGAGATGTTCACATCCTCCGCCGTGGCGGAGATGGCCAGCGTGTTCATGTCCGTATCGTAAATCGTGCCCCGGGAGGCGGAAACCACTGCACTGCGGGTCTGCTGCACCACGGCTTTGTTCTGAAGTTCCTCATGCCGGAGAATCTGCAAATCATACAGCCGCCAGAACAGCACTCCGAAGGACGCCACCCCCAGAAGCAGCATAATGAGCACCGTCCGGCTGCGGACTACCTGATTGGCCCGCCGGGCCGCGTCGCTTTTTCTTCTGGGATTCCGAGGCATATGGTTTCTCCTTTCCGGGGTTGGCCGCTTAGAAAAGGCAGGGAGCAAGAAGACGCCGGCTTCTCGCTCCCCGCTGTGTCACAACATATTATGGCTGGGTCAGTCGAAATATTCCACCACGGCGTAAACCCCATGGTGCAGGGAGCTGAGCAGACGGCTGAGCACACTGACCCCGCCGCTGTCCGTCTGGTAGACAGTGGCGCTGTCCTCACCGGCGATGTCCAGATAGGTAATCTGGCTGGCGGCAGGCTTGCCCATTCCGGCAGCGGCTGCCACCTCTTTCACGGTGGCCATATCAAACATCTGCTCATGCTGCGCCGTCAGGGTGACATTTTCCGTTTCCAGTGCCGCCAGTTCCGCCCGCAGGGTCACGGTGTCCGCCGCCAGCGTGGTCAGCTGCACATAGCTTAACAGCAGCATCACCGCCATGCCGATGACGGCGGCCATACCCATCACCGTCAGCACAGGCACCTTCTGGCGCTCCCGCACCAGAACCTGTTCCCGCACCAGCGACTGCTCCCGGCGGCGTACCGCAGGGGACGGCTGTTCCTCATGGTGGGGTGCTCTGCCGGCATGTTCCAGTTCCCGCTCCCGGACTGCCCAGTCCAGATCCCGGGCAAGATTGCCGTTGGTACTGAATTCCCGGTGTGCGTAACGGTATTCTCCCGCTGCGGACGCCATACAGAACGCCTCCTTTCCATGGTTTCATCAGATGCCTGTCCTCTTACAGGTCAAAGGGGTCACACTTTTCCGCCACCCGCAGCTTGGCACTGCGGGCGCGGCTGTTTTCTTCCAGTTCCGCCGCCCCGGAAACAATGGGCTTCCGGGTCACCAGCTTGATTCGGGGCTTCTTCCCGCACACGCACACCGGAAACTCCGGCGGGCAGGTGCAGCCTCTGGCTGCGTCCTGAAACGCCCGCTTCACAATCCGGTCTTCCAGTGAGTGGAAGGTAATGACTGCCAGCCTGCCGCCGGGATTCAGCCGGTCAATGGCGCCGCTGAGCATAGGCGGCAGGGCGTCCAGTTCGCCGTTGACGGCGATGCGGATGGCCTGAAAACTCCGCTTGGCAGGGTGCTGCTTCTCCCGGAGGGCGGCAGCGGGCATGGCGGAGCGGATCAGTTCCGCCAGTTCCAAAGTGGATTTCACAGGCGCGGTTTCCCGGGCCTGTACGATTTTTTTCGCAATGGCAGGGGCATAGCGCTCCTCGCCGTATTCAAACAGGATCCGGCGCAGTTCCTCATAACTCCAGGTGTTCACCACCTCATAGGCGGTGAGGGGCGCCGATGCGTCCATCCGCATATCCAGCGGCGCATCCTGCATATAGGAAAAGCCCCGGGCGGCGTCATCCAGCTGAGGGGAGGACACCCCCAGATCGAAGAGCATCCCGTCCGCGCCGGCAATGTGCAGAGAATCCAGAATCTCACTGATGCGGTCGAAATTGCTGTGAACCAGCGTCACCCGATCCATCCACGGCGCCAGACGCTCCTGTGCCGCGTCAATGGCGGCCTGATCCCGATCCACGCAGATCAGCCGGCCGGTGGTCAGGCGCCGGGCAATCTCTCTTGAATGCCCCGCCCGTCCCAGCGTACCGTCTACATAAATGCCCTCCGGCCGGATGTGCAGCGCTTCGATGCACTCCGCCAGCAAAACGGGCTTGTGTGTAAATTCCATGGCTCAGCCCCGATTCCGGCGCGCCCTTGCCAGGGCGTCCATGGCGGCGGCCATATCGTCCTCCTCCAGCATCTGGCGTTCCCGCTCCGCCCAGGTGGCGGAGTCCCAGATTTCGGCAAAGGCGTTCATGCCCACAATGGTGGCGGATTTTTTCAGATTGGCATAGCTGCGCAGCGCGGCGGGAATCAGCACCCGCCCCTGCCCGTCCGGTTCGCACTCCACGGCGTTGGCATACAGCAGCGTCAGCGCCCGGGCTTCCGTGTAGGGCAGTTCGTCCATATCCTCGGACATCTGCTCCCATTTGGCTTCCGGATAAATGGTGAGGCAGTGCTGGGCGCCGATGGTGATGCAGAACCGATCCCCCAGTGCCTCCCTCATATTGGAGGGAATCACCAGACGGCCCTTGGAATCAATGGTGTTGCTGGATTTGCCCATCAATCTGGCCATGGCGGCGCCCTCCTTTCCCTACTTTCTGGGTTTTCGTGGCCGGTCGTGGCACAAGTGTGCACTTTCTCCCCACTTTTCCCCACCGTGTACCTTGAGTATAAGCGATTCCAAAAGGGAATGCAAGCATTTTTTTCCGCCGCAAAGTCCTGAAAAGCCTCTGTTTCCGGGATAAAAATCCGGAAATTTCCATTTTCTCAAACGGACGTTCTATTATTTGAGGGCAGTTTACATAAACGCAAAAAAGCCATCGGCGCAATATTTTGTGCCGATGGCCTATATTTTGCTTTTCGAAGCCAATATATAGTTGTTTTTCAAAAGGTTCCGGAGACTTTTTCGTTATTTTGAACAAATTTTCGATGTCCGCAGCTGCTTTTTCCGGCAGCGCCCCGTGTTACGGTCAACTGCGGAAGGCGTTCCGGGCAGCGCCCCGGCTGCCGGCGGCTTATGCCTCCTGCTGTCCGGCAGGCTTCTTCTCCGGCTCCAGCTTCTCCCGCTGCTCCTGCATCTTGGCGGCGGAAGCGGCGCGGAAAGCGGTGCGGGACTGCTTCACCTCGCTTAGAGCTGCCTGCACGGCCTCCTCCGTCCGGGCCAGGGCATCCTCGGCGTACTCATTGGCCACCTGACACAGCTGGCGGGAGCGATCCTCCGCGTCGGCGATGATTTTCCGGGCCTTTTCCTTGGCGGCATAGAGCACCTCGCTGTCGGAAACCTTGCTCTTGGCCTCCAGATCCGCCTGACGCATCATGCGCTCCACGTCCCGCTTGGCCTCGTCCACGAATTTTTCCCGGGCGGCCAGCAGTTCCTGCGCCCGCTTCAGTTCCACCGGCAGCTGGCTCCGCAGTTCATCCAGCAGGTCAAGGATCTCATCCCGATCCACCATGCTGAGGTTGGGCTTCAGGGCAGGGGACTTGGCGTCCTCCACCCGTTCATACAGCATATCGATCAAACGATTGACGTCATTTTCAGCCATCACGCACACTCCTTATCATTTCCCGACCCATTCCCGGATCAGCGGCAGGGTCGCCCTTGGCAGGTACTTCTCCAGCGGCTGGCGGTAATGGATCATCTCCCGCGCCACCGTGGAGCTGAGGTACACATAAGCCGGATCCGCCGGCAGCAGCAGGGTTTCCAGTCCCGGATGCAGCCCCCGGTTCACCATGGCCTGCTGGTATTCCGTGTCAAAATCCCCGGCGCTGCGGATTCCCCGGACAATGACGGTAGCCTTCCGCTCCGCCGCGTAGTCGGACAGCAGGCCGTCATACAACTCCGCCGTCACATTGGGCAGTTCCAGCACCGCCGCCTCCACCAGCTTCAGCTTCTGAGCGGGGGTGAACATCTGCCCCCGCTTTTCCGCGTTAGGGCTGACGCAGACATACACCTGATCAAAGCACGACGCCGCCCGGCGGATAATATCCATATGCCCCAGCGTAATGGGGTCAAAGCTCCCGGAACAGACTGCGATTCTCATGTCTCCGCCTCCCCGTCCCGATGGCAGATGGTAACGGCGATTTTGCCGTACCGGTAGGTGCGCCCCACCCGGTAAGGCGTGGGGAGCGCCGGCAGCACCCTGTCCGCCGGATGCTCCGCCGCCATCATGCCGTGGGCTTTCAGCAGATCCCGGCGGGCAATAAGCTCCATGGCCGCTTCCAGCAGTTCCGTCTGGTAGGGCGGATCCAGAAAAATCAGGTCGTATTTCTCCCGGGCGGACTTCAGGAACTCCAGAGAGTCCCCTGTCGTCACCCGCGCCCGGTCAGTCAGGCCGCAGAGTTTCAGGTTCTCCCGGATCAGTGCGATGGCGTCCGGCCGCCGATCCACAAAGGCGGCGGAAGCGGCGCCCCGGCTCAGACACTCAATCCCCAGTTGGCCGGTTCCGGCAAACAGATCCAGCACGCTGCGGCCTTCAATCTCAAATTGCAGGACGTTAAACAGCCCCTCTTTTACCCGGTCAGTGGTGGGGCGGGTTTCCATCCCCTCCAGTTCCTTCAGGCGGCGGCCCCGGGCGGAGCCTGTAATCACGCGCATGGCGGGTATCCTCCTTCGCAGGTTCTCTCTTTATTTTACGGCAAGAGGCCCGCCATTTCAATAGTCTTTCCGCAAATCCGCCGGAAAATCGGGCAATCCCCCGCTGCCCCGCCAAGGGAGTGCGGTTTTCCGGCGGCAGACGATATCCGTTCAGTAGCTGCTGATGTCCAGACTTTCGTCATCCGTGCCCTTTTCGATTTTCCGGATTTCCACGGTGTACTTCATCTCCGGACTGACGGTCACCTCCACCCGTTCCCCCGCCCTGCGCCCCATCAGGGCGTGCCCCACCGGGGACTCCTTGCTGATGAGTCCCTTCAGGGCATCCTGCCGCAGGGTGGTGACAATCCGGAGGGTCATTTCCTTCTTCACCATCTCGTTGTAGATGGTGACACTGTCAAACAGCCCCACGGTATCCGCCGTGTCCTTCACCTCAATGACTTTTGCGGTGCGGATCATCCGCTCCAGATAGCGGATGCGGCTGTCGTTGCGATTTTTCGCCTGCTTGGCGCATTTGTATTCATAATTCTCGCTGAGATCCCCGAAGGCCCGGGCAGTCTGTACCTCTTCAATCAGCTGGGGGCGCAGTTCCCGGATCCGGTAGTCCATCTCCTCCCGCATTTTGCGGATGTCCACCTCGGTCAGTTCGTCATACATCTGTCTGCCTCCACCCTGTCTGTTTTCCATGCAGTATAGCACAAAAAAGAGAACAGGGCAATGCCCTGCGGCATTGCCCTGAGACTGTCGATAAAGTGGTGAGTTTTCCGCGGCGGTAAGGAAGGGTGTGCGCGGGACTGCGCCCGCAGGCGC
>CAKUBJ010000024.1 GCA_934636905.1 uncultured Dysosmobacter sp.
TCTTGGGTTTCCCGCGCACACCCTTCCTTACCGTCGAGGAAAACTGCCGCTTTATCGACAAACTCATTATACCGCCGGGGCATGGGAGCGTCAAGGCGGGGGACGGCGGAAAAGCAGGAGAAAATTTGTGCGGTTCGGGGGAACCGGAGGGCAAAAGATGTCGTTTCTTGTTGGATTTGACGGTGCACATCCCGGGCGCCGTCTGCTAAGATGAAACCGTTGACGGAGAGGGGCGGAAGTGACCGCCGTTTCCTGCCTCTGTCAGCCAAAGCGGCGGAAATTTTCCACCGGGGAAGACTGATGGATGGGAGCGAGACATATGATTTCTTTTCTCAGCAGCGTCACCGTGGACGGCGTGGCGCTGTGGACGGTACTGCTGATTTGCGCCGGGGTGTTCCTCGGCTCCCTGATGGATGCCATTGCCGGCGGCGGCGGGATTATCACGGTGCCCACCTATATCATGGGGCTGAGCAGGCTTCCCATTTACAACGCTCTGGGCACCAACAAACTCTCCTCCGGCATCGGCACGGCCATCTCCACCGCCCGGTTTATCCGGCAGGGCTATGTGGACTGGCCGCTGTTTGCCCCCTCCGTTGTGCTGGCGCTGGCCGGTTCCGTCTGCGGTACCTGGCTTCAGCATCATACGCCGGCGGCGGTGCTGAAATACCTGCTGCTGGTGGTGCTGCCGGTGGTGGCATTTGTCACCCTGCGAACCCACGAGTGGCCGGAGGAGACGGAGCCGCTGAACCCCAGGCTGCGCAGGCTCATCGTCTGGGGGGCGGCCTTTGTCATCGGCGGATATGACGGCTACTACGGCCCCGGAACCGGCACCTTCCTGATGCTGGTGTTCATCCGCCTTGCCAAACTGGATACCCGCCACGCTGCCGGCGGCGTGAAGGTCATCAATCTGGCCTCCAATCTGGGGAGCCTGTTCACCGCCCTGCGGGCCGGATATGTGCTGACGGGGGTGGGACTGATTGCCTCCGCCGCCTCCATCCTAGGGCACTATCTGGGGGCGGGGCTGGCCATTAAAAACGGCAGCAAAATCGTCCGGCCTGCCGTGATTCTGGTACTGCTGCTGCTGACGGTGAAGGTGGGCAGCGAAATTCTGTTCCCCGATTTCTGGAATTAAGGAGAGATTCATCCATGGAAGAAAAGTCACAGAAAATCATCGGCATTCTGGGAGGCATGGGGCCGCTGGCCACCGCCGACCTGTTCCGGAAAATCGTCCTGCTGACGGACGCGGAAGCCGACCGGGATCACATCCGGGTCTGCATCGACAGCAATGCCCAAATTCCCGACCGCACCGCCGCCATTCTCAGCGGCGGGGAGGATCCGGTGCCGGAAATGGCGGACGCTCTGCGGAATCTGGAGCGGTGCGGCGCGGACTGCATCCTCATGCCCTGCAACACCGCCCACTACTTCCTGCCCCGGCTTCAGGCCATGACGGAAATCCCCTTCCTCAGCATCCTCACTGCGGCGGCGGACGCCTGCAAGAGCCGCTTTCCCGGGAAAACCGTGGGGATTCTGGCCACCCGCGGCACGCTGGCCGCCGGACTTTACCAGTCTGCCCTGAAGGCTGCCGGCGTGCCCTTCCTCACCCCGGCGGGAGCGGAGCAGGACGCCCTGATGCGGGTGATTTACGAAGGCGTGAAGGCCGGGAAATCGCCGGAGCACTATCGGAAGGATTTCCTGACGGTGCTGGAAGGGATGCTGGCCCGGGGGGCGGAGGTGTTCCTGCTGGGCTGCACGGAACTGCCGCCGGCGGCGGAGGCGCTGGGAATTGCCCTGCCCACCGTGGATCCCACGGCAGAACTGGCCCGGGCGGCCATCCGCTTCTGCGGATACCCCGTTCGGGGAGAATGAACGCTTTAATTCGTTAGATTAACGAAGAATACACAGGGTGACCGGTTCCTTTACTGCATATATCCAATCTTATACAGGTTTATCTTTACAAATTTGAATCGGTTCGCTATAATAGTTTCAATTCTTACGTCGTGTTGCGTATACTTGTGTGCAGAAAGAGGGAACCGTTTATGGAAACAAAAAAGAAACTGTCCCTGCCTGTCCAGATCTTTATTGCTCTGGTACTGGGCATTGTCTGCGGCCTGGTCTTTTTCTTTACCGGCGCCGCTGATTTTACTGGAAACTATCTGAAGCCCTTCGGCGACATTTTCGTGAACCTGCTGAAGTTCATCATGGTGCCGGTGGTGCTGCTGTCCATGATTGACGGCATCATCTCCATGGGCGACATGAAGAAGGTGGGTTCCGTGGGCTGGAAGACGGTGGCATACTTCCTGGTGACCACTGCCATTGCCTGCGTCATCGGCCTTGCCATGGCAACCCTTTTCAACAACGCCGGTTTCTTCCCCAATCTGGCGGAGGCGGCACAGGCCGCAGAATATGAGGCCAAGGAGTACGCCGGCTTCATGGCCACGCTGGTGGCTATCTTCCCCACCAATATGTGGAAGTCCTTCACCGAGGCCAATATGCTGCAGATCATTGTGATCGCCCTGCTGCTGGGCGGCGCCATTCTGTCCGCCGGCGAGAAGGCCCGGGCATTCCGGGAGTGGGTGGACTCCGCCTATGCCGTCATTGAGCGGCTGATGGAGTTTGTCATTTCCCTCAGCCCCATCGGCGTGTTCGCCTACATGACCTGGGTGGTGGCCACGCAGGGGGCCGAGATTCTCGGCTCTCTGGCGCTGGTGATTCTGTGCGCCTACATCGGCTACATCATCCACGCCGTGGTGGTGTACTCCGTGTCCGCCAAGGCCTTTGCCGGCATCAGCCCCCTGGCTTTCTTCAAGGGTGCTTCCCCTGCCATGATCTTCGCCTTTACCTCCACTTCCTCCGCCGCCACTCTGCCGGTTTCCAAGGAGTGCGCCAATGCACTGGGCGCCGAGGATGACATCTCCTCCTTCGTCCTGCCGCTGGGCGCTACCGTCAACATGGACGGCACCGCCATTTACCAGTGCGTGGCCACCGTGTTCCTGGCTACCTGCGCCGGTATGCACCTGACCATGAGCCAGATGGTTCTGGTGGTGGTCACCGCCACGCTGGCTTCCATCGGCACCGCAGGCACTTCCGGTGCCGGCATGATCATGCTGGCTATGGTGCTGGAAGCCATCGGCATCCCCGTGGCCTACATCGGTCTGATTGTGGCGGTGGATCGGCTGTTTGACATGGGACGCACCTGCCTGAACGTCACCGGCGACATTGCCTGCTCCCTGTGCGTCACCAAGTGGGAGAGCCGCAAGGCCGCGAAAAAGTAATCAAAGTAATCTGCGATGAAAGGCTCTCCGGCTCTGCCGGAGGGCCTTTTCTGTCGATAACGCCGGAAGGCTTGCGCACCGGGAAGACTTTTCGACACGCTGACACCGCCGGGAATGCATCGCATTCCCGGCGGTGTTGTTTTCGACTTATTCGTAGAGGGTTCCCACGCCGTCCACCATGGCGTCGTAGGCCCGCTTGACCTTGTCGTAATTCTTGTCCCGATCCAGCGCCACGCCCCGGCCTACGCCGTCCACAATGCGGCCCACGCCGATGGCGTCCAGCTTTTCGTCCAGTTCCGCCAGCATTCCGGGGGCGGAACCGGGTTCGGTGGAACGGCCGTCGAAGATGATGTGGAGGAAGACCCGTTCCAGCCCGGCGTCCCGGGCCATTTCACAGATGGCCAGCGGATAGTCGATGCAGCCGTGGGAGGACTTGTAGGTCAGGTACGCCAGCAGATGCAGGGCGGTGCCGTTCTTCTTGGCGTGTTCAATGGCCTGAAGGAAGATGGGGTTCTTTTTGAAGCTGCCATCCTTCACGGCGGCGTCCAGCCGCACGTCGTCCTGCATGACGCAGCGCCCCGCCCCCAGATTGGAGTGGCCGGCCTCGGAGTTGCCGGCCTTGCCGGCTCCCAGCCCCACAAACTCTCCGGAGGCGTGGAGACGGCTCCAAGACTGCTCCGCCAGCAGGGAGTCCCAATAGGGGGTGTCCGCCAGATGGATGGCGTCGCCGTCGTCACCGGTGCCCAGTCCCCAGCCGTCGCAGATAATCAGGAGCATTTTCCGGTTTTTCCCGAAGTTGTGTCCCTCCGCCAGAGATTTCCCGTCCATTTCCGCCGGCTGGGCAATTCCCATGACGTCCAGCACTGTGGGCGCCACATCCCCCAGACTGCCGTCCCGCAGGGCAATGGGGCCGCTGTGGGCGGGGTCCATGAGGATGAAGGGCACCAGATTGGTGGTGTGGGCGCCGTCGGGCTTCCCGGCGGCGGTGTACAGCTTTTCAATGTTGCCGTGGTCGGCGGTGACGGCCACCACATAGCCCTTGGCCAGCGCATCGTGCACCACCAGATCCAGATAGTGGCTGACGTGCTTACAGGCCTCCAGCTTGGCGCCGGTGTTCTGGGTGTGGCCGATGACGTCGCCGTTGGCGAAGTTGGTCAGCACGAAATCATACTGTCCCAGAGCCTCCATCACTCTGTCCGCCACGGCAGGCAGGCTCAGTTCCGGCTTCTGGTCAAAGTCGATGCCCTTGGGAGAGGGAATGCAGACGTCATCCTCCCCGGGAAAGGGGGCGTTCTCTCCACCGTTGAAGAAGAAGGTCACATGGGCGTACTTCTCGCTTTCGGCGCAGTGGAACTGCGTCTTTCCCGCCTCGCTGAGCACCTGCGCCAGAGGCTTGACCACATGAGCAGGGGCGAAGGCGATGGGCAAATCCTTGAACTTGTCGTGGTACATGGTCATGATGACGAAGTCCAGGTCGTTCAGCTTCCGGCGCTCCGCCTTGTTGAAGCCCTCCTCGGTGAACATCTCCGTCAGTTCGATTTCCCGCTCTCCCCGGCGGCAGCAGAATACGGCGGAATCGCCGTCTCCGATTTTTCCCACGGGCTTGCCGTTTTCCACCAGAACCATGGGCTCCAGATGGTAATCGTCCATTCCCGCCTGATACGCTTTTTCCACGGCCCGCGCCAGCTGGGCGCCGCCGCGCATGGATTCGGCCATATTATCAAGTACCTCCTGTTACGATTGATTTGGATGGGAAGTCCGGCATCCCGCCGGGCTTTTACAGTTTATGAGTGAACGCCGCCGGCATGGGACTGCCCACGCCGCAGGCGTTTTCGGGACGCCTGCCGGCTTACTGCCCGTCCTCCGGCGGAATCAGCTTTTCCACCGCCACCTGTCCCCGTCCGGGGAAGATGCCCAGCAGCTGGGGGAAACGGTAGACCTTGGCGTCCGGGCGGTTTTCCGCCGTCAGCTTCAGGGGCTTGCTGGGGTTGTACTGTACCGTCACCGTCATGCCGAAGTCCACCGCCTTGGCACCGATAATGTCCCGGTTCAGATTGTCCCCTACAAAGCAGCAGTTTTCCGGCTCGGCCCCCACTTCCTCCATGGCGTAGTAATAGATGGCGGGGCCGGGCTTGCGGACATAGGTGACGGAGGACTGCTGCACCGTCTGAAAATAGGGGCGCAGGCCGTCATTGTCCAGCCATTCGTCCACCTCCCGCTTTCCCACCAGGTCGGAGATGATGCCCATGGTGTAGCCCCGGCGGCACAGTTCCTTCACCGTGTCGGCACCGCCCTCCACCACCGTGCGGCGGCCTTTGGTCTGGCGGTACTGGTAACAGAGTTCGGCGGCGTTTTTCCGGATTCGCTCCGGGTCGCAGTCATAGGCCAGCCAGCGGCGCCAGAGCACCTCCTCCGGCGCTTCGCACATATATTTCAGCGCCCATTCCCGGTACTGATCGTACCGCTTGTCAATGACATCCGCGAACCACTGGGTGGGATCGTCCGTTTCCACACCGCACAGTTCGGCGATTTTTGCCCGGGCGGCGGCCAGATAGGCGGGATCCTCATCGATGACCCGGAAGGTGCCTCCCAGATCCAGAAAAATATACCGGATATCCGTATTCATGGCTGTTCCTCCTTTTTGCCGGGGAATGCCCGGCACCCCTTCAGGGCAGAATATTCAGGATCTCCCGGAAGTCCTCCACCACATAGTCCGGGCGGTTTTCCTCCGTAAACTCCACAGGATGCTTCTTCTCCGGAGAGCGGAAGATGATATTGCATCCGATGCCGGCCTTTTTGGCACCGGCAATGTCCCGCTTGATGTTGTCCGCCACGGAGACGCATTCCTCCGGCTTGACCCCCATGTCCCGGCAGGCAATATCATAGATTTCGGGGCAGGGCTTCCGGAGATGGCATACGGAGGAGAGGATCACCGTGTCAAAGTATTTGTCCAGTCCATCCTCCTCCAGCCAGTCCGGCACCTCGTGCTCACCGATGAGGTTGGAGATGATGCCCAGCTTATAGCCCCGGTCATGGAGGCCGCGGATGACCTCCCCACCGCCGTCCACCACCACCCGGCGTCCCTTGGACTGCCGGTACTGGAAACTCAGTTCATGGCACACCTGCCGGATGCGGGCAGGATCGTAATCCGGCAGCAGCCACCGGCACCACAGTTCCTCGTCTCCGGACTCCTTAAACTCTTCCAGCGCCCATTTGCGGTAAGGCTCGTAGCGCGCCTCTACCAGCTGATAAAATTCCTCATAGGGCAGATCCGTTCCTGCAATTTCCGCCATCTTCCGGCGGGCGTGGCGCAGATAAGGCTCCTCCTGCAGGGCAATGCGCAGCGTGCCGCCCAAATCGAAAAAGACCGCCCGGTACTGCTTTTCCATAGGTCCTCCTTTAAGCCCGCTCAGGGAAGATGTCCAGCAATTCAGAAAGGCTGGTGATGACATGGTCCGGGGTAAACTCCTTACCGGTGGCTTTCTCCCGGTTCAGGGTGTCCGGCTCATCAATGCGGATCATCATGCCGAAGCCCGCTGCCTGGGTGCCCTCTACGTCCCGCACCGGGTTATCCCCCACATAGGCGCAGTTGGCCTCCGGGGTGCCGATGCAGCGGCAGGCCAGATGGTAGATCTCCGGATCCGGCTTCCGCAGACGCACCTTGGAGGAGAGAATGGTGGTTTTGAAGCACTGGGCCACGCCGTCGGCGGCCATCCAGTCGGGGATCTCCGTTTCGGTGACGGTGTTGGCGATGATGCCCAGCGTATAGCCCCGGCGGCAAAGTTCCCTGATGGTGGACACCGCGTCGGGACGGGCTACCCGGCGGCCATCGTGATCCCGCCACAGCCGGGTCAGTTTGGCGGCGTTGGCAAAAATCATGTTGGGCTCGTAGTCCGGCAGCATATACTGCGTCCACAGTTCTCCCTCGGACGCGTCCAGCAGGGTGCTTTTGGACTGCTTGCGGTACGCCTTCCAGCGTGATTCCAGCTTGGCGAACAGTTCATCGTGACTCTCGGTGGTGCCGATCAGTTCCATCAGGCCGGCTTCAGCCCGGTCAATGAATTCCTGATCCGGCAGGACAATGCGCAGCGTGTTTCCCACGTCAAAGAAAATCGTCTGGATGGGAGCAGTCATGGCAGGTTCCTCCTTTATGATGGTCAGAATGTTGCTGCGCCGGCGCAGCCGCCGGCCGCGCCGTGCGTCTGCGGGGTAGGGCGCAAACGTTTGCGGATTTTCCTGCCCTTATTTTAAGGGAGCGGCCCCCTTTTTGTCAATATCCCAAACGCCAAAGCTGCTGCCGTTTTTTTGCTGTATCGACCAAAGAACGCCAAAAATCCCGGGGGAGATATTGACATTGCCGCAAAAATCGGCTATTCTCTTATCAGCGCAAAAAACCGGCGTATTCGGCCGGTGCGCGCATTCTGCTTGGAAACGTTTGCGGATAAAAAAGAAAAAGGAGCCGTCCGCGTGAAAAATGTAACCTTAAAAGATGTAGCCAAAGCGGCCGGCGTTTCCTACGCCACCGTGTCCCGTGCCCTTTCCGGCAGTTCCCAGATCGGCAGCGAAACCCGGGAACGGGTTCTGAAGCTGTGCGACGAAATGGGCTATACCACCAACTTCGTGGCCCGCTCCATGGTGACCAAGCGCACCAACCTCATCGGTCTGGTGGTGCCCTCCGTGGACAACCAGTTCATGTCGGAACTGGCCTACCACGCGGAGGTCAGTGCCCGGGTTCACGGGTATAACATCATGCTCTGCGACTCCGGCCCGGATCTCCGGCAGGAGAAAACCGTAGTGCAGCTGCTGCTGAGCCGGCAGGTGGACGGGATCCTGATTGTTCCCCAGAGTTCCCGTTCCTATGAAAACCTCAAGGCCTATCTGGATCAGATCCCCACGGTGTTCCTCAGTGAAAACCTCCGGGATCAGCCCCAGAGTTATGTGGCCGTGGACAACAGTCGGGGCACCTATCTGGGCACCCGCTACCTTTACGATCTGGGACACCGGGACATCCTCTATTTCGGCCAGCGCCAGTCCACCACCCACCAGCTGCGGGCGGAGGGCTATCTGAAGGCCTGTCAGGAACTGCATCTCCGTCCCCGGTTTTTCAACAGTGAATACACCCACTCCTCCATTCAGGGAGGCTATCAGATGGCAAAGGAACTGTTTCAGAAGCCGCTGGACTATACCGCCATCTTCGCCTCCACCGACTCCAACGCCCTGGGTATTCTGACGGCGGCGGATGAGCGGAACATCACCATTCCCGGGCAGCTGAGCCTCATCGGGTTTGATAACATCAGCGCCACCTCTCTTTCCCGCATCGACCTGACCACCATTGACCAGCCCAAGCAGGCCATGGCGGTACAGGCGGTGGATATGCTGCGGGACAAGATTGAGCACGGAACCCAGGGCTATGTGCACCAGATCCTGCTGCCGACGCTGATTGAGCGGGGCACCTGCAGGGCGCCGGCCGCCGTCTGAAGTAAATATGCGGGGGCTGACGCCGCCCGTTTCTATAGAAAGGACTTGAATCATGCAAGGCTATCTCTACGATCCCCATACCCACACTGCGGAAACCAGCAGATGCGGCCATCTCCCTGCGGCGGAGGTGGTTGACCGCTATGTGAAAAACGGCTTCACCGGACTGGTGGTCACCGACCACCTCCACCCGGAGTATCTCTCCCGCATCGACACGGAGCACGACTGGCAGAAGGCCATGGATCACTATCTCTCCGGGTATCATGCCTCCAAAAAGCGGGGGGATGAACTGGGGTTTGACGTGATTCTGGGGGCGGAACTGCGCTTCCCGGAAAACGACAACGACTATCTGGTTTACGGCATTGACGAGGACTGGCTCCGTTCCAATCCCTATATGTGCTGCACCAGCGCACGGGAATTTTACGAGAAATTCCACAATGAGGTGCTCATCATCCATGCCCACCCCTACCGGGACGGCAACCTGACGGTTTTTGAGGACGCCGTTCACGGCTCCGAAATCATCAACGGCAACCCCCGCCACGACAATCACAACGATCTGGCGCTGGCACTGTGCCGCCGCCATCCGGACTTCTACCGGCTGGCCGGCTCCGACACCCATCAGGCCGGGGACGAGGCCCGGGCGGGGGTCATTCTCCCGGAGCGGGTACACGACTCCTTCCGGTATAAGGCCATGATTGAAGCCCGCCGCTTTCACCTCTGGTCGCCGGAGTTCCAGAACTTTGTGGACGCCGACGAGGCCATGCGGGCAGAAGAGAATAACTGAGCAGCCCAGGAAGCCCTGTTCCGAAAGGAACAGGGCTGCTTTTTTGAGGAGACAGGGGTATGGGGCGGCAAAGCCCCCATGGGACGCAGCGTCATCATCGCCGCGGATATGTGCGGCAGGCCGCGGCAACCTCACCGGAGAGCATCAGCAGGCAGACAAGGTTGGGCAGCGCCGTCAGGGCATTGGAGAGGTCGGCAAGGGCAAAGGCCGTCTCCAGCGGGATCACCGCCCCCAGCCAGACCGCCAGTGCGTACAGCACCCGGCAGGGGCGGACGGCGCCGCCCCCCAGCAGGTAGGCTGCCGCCGTTTCCGCCTGAAAGGCGCAGCCCAGAACGGAGGTAAAGGCAAACAGCCCCAGAGATACGCGGAGAATCCAGCCGCCCCAGCTGCCAAGGACGGTTTCAAAGGCCCGGACGGTCAGCGCCGCCCCGGTGAGGGGGGCACCGGTACCGTCCGGCAGTCCCAGCACCCCGGAGCAGCAGACGGCAAGCCCGGTGACGGTGCAGATGACGGTGGTGTCGAAGAACACCCCGGTCATGGCAATCAGCCCCTGTCCCACGGAATCCTCCGTATCGGCGCTGGCGGCGGTCATGGCGGCGGAGCCAAGGCCGGCCTCGTTGGAAAAGACCCCCCGGGACACTCCCCAGCGAATGGCCTCCCGCCGGGTGACGGTGCCCAGCGCGCCTCCCAACGCTGCCTCCGGCGCAAAGGCACAGCGAAGCATCAGGGACAGCGCCTCCGGCAGGCGGGGCAGATTCCCCAGAATCACAATCAGCCCGCCGCCGACGTACAGCACCGCCATCACCGGCACCAGCAGGGCGGAGGCGTCGGCAATGCGGCGGATGCCGCCCAGCAGAATGACCAGCGTCAGCACCGATGCCGCCAGCCCCACGCTGGGGCGGGGAAGAGGGGAGACGGCGGAAACGGCGTCAGCCAGGGCGCCGGACTGCGCCATGGCACCCATGGTAAAGGCCATCAGCAGGGCAGAGAGGGCAAACAGGGTTCCCAGCAGTCTGCCGGGACGTCCCAGACGGGCTTCCATCACAACCATGGGGCCGCCCCAGCGGGTGCCGTCCGGCCGTTTGCGGCGGTATCGCACTGCCAGCATACACTCGGCAAACTTCACCGCCAACCCCGGCAGTGCCGCCAACTCCATCCACACCAGCGCACCGGGGCCGCCGGACACCAGCGCCGCCGAAACCCCCACAATGTTGCCGGTTCCCACGGTGGAGGCCAGCGCCGTCATCAGGGAGCCGAAGGGGGAGACGCCGTTTTTCCCCTTTCGCCGCGCCTTCCGCCCCAGCGCCCATGCCAGCGCCTGCCATAGATGATGCTGGGGAAAGGCACCGGTGCGCAGGGTCAGCCATGCCCCGGTGCCCAGAATCAGCGTCAGGGTTCCCGTTCCCCACAGGAATGTGTTCAGCAGCTCCAGCACACCATCCGCCCCCTTTGGGACAGTCTATGCGAGAAAGCTGCCGGCAAGAAGCGGCAGACGGAAAAGTGCCGGAATACAGTTCTGCCCCCGTCCCATCCAGACAGCGGATGGGGTGGGGGCAGTTATCGGTTCAGCTTTCCATATGGCGGCCCAGAAATGCCGCCACGGTCTGTGCCAGCTTGTATTCCGCGTCTCCGGCGGCGTTCAGGCCATCGCCACCGACAAACAGCACCAGACCCAGGAGATCCCCTTCCGAGAGAATAGGCGCCGCTACGGCGGCAGTGAATTTTTCACTTTCGTCAGACACCGGGATTCGGGGGCCGGCTCCGTCATACTGATAAATCCGGCGGTTCTCCATAATCTGTTCCAGCTGGGCGGAGATCCGCTTGCCCAGCAGTTCCCGTTTCCCGCCGCCGGCTGCGGCGATGACGCTGTCCCGATCCGTGACGGCGCAGACGGCGCCGGTGGAGCGGCTCATGGTGTCGCACAGCTGCGCGGCGAAATCCTCCAGCCCACCCATCAGGGAATACTTTTTGAAAATGACCTCACCGTCCCGGCTGGTGTAAATCTCCAACGGGTCGCCTTCGCGGATACGCATGGTGCGGCGAATTTCCTTTGGGATGACCACGCGCCCCAGATCGTCAATGCGCCGCACGATTCCGGTTGCTTTCATATCTCAAAACTCCTTATCTTCATGAAACTGCGCTTAGTCTTTGGACTTTCTGCCAATTTATCCAAAGGGCGCACTGGAAGATTTTGCTCCGGAGGGGTGGTCAGTCCAGATTTTTATATTTCAATTTATAATAACTCCAGCAGCGCCATTTGTGCACGGCGCCTTTCAGCGCTTCCGATGCCGCGTCGTTCTGCTCATTCAGAATCCGCTGGGACAGGACGGTGCCTCCCGCCAGAATATACGTCTTTTTCTGCACCACCGGCGCCATTCGCCGCAGCGTGCCCAGAAAATCAAACCACGGGCTTTCGCCGGCACGTCCTGTCAGCTCCAGAACCGTCTGCCCCAGAAATGCGGCGGAGATGACGCCGTCCTCCGGCAGTTCCAGCGCGTCTGCGGCGTTGTCCCAGTCCAGAGTTTCCGCAGCGGCGTCGTTGACCCAGATGACACAGGGCGTCTTGTAAGAACAGAGGATGTCCGTCCGGTCATTTTCCGCAACGGCCACCTCGGAGCCAAGTTCCGCGTAGCCCTTCTGGTTGTCCCCCAAGTAGGGCAGGTGGTCGCCGTAGAACACCAGCACCACCGGCTCCTGCCGCTCTTCAAAGTAAGCGGTCAGCCGTCCCAGCATGGCGTCGGCGTCCCGGACGCCCTCCGTATAGACTTCCAGCATGGTGCGGGTTTCCTCGGAGATGTCCGCCGTGACAGAAACCGGGGCATAGGTGTGCCCCGCGCCGTACTTGTCGGCGGTGTAACTCATGTGATTCTGGATGGTGGTGGTGTAGTTGAAGAGAGGGCGGCCTTCCGACACGGCGGCTTCAAATTCTTCCTCAATGAGGCTGGCTATGTAGTCGTCCGTGACCCAGCGGCCTTTATATTCCGGATTTTCCATATCGTCGGCAAAGACCTCGTATTCCGCCCCCAGCCAGCGGTAGACGTTTTCCCGGTTATAGAACCAGGCGTCGCCGGGGTGATAGAAGGAGGTGCGGAAGCCGTCGGCGCCGAACACCCGGAACAGGCTGTCCAGATTCCGGTTCACCACCCGCATAGCGGAGGTAGTGGAGGCGGAGAGGGCATTGGTCTGCATCCCCGTCAGCACGTCGAACTCCGTGTTGGCGGTGCCGCCGGCAAAGCCGGGAACCACCACATGGCCGGTGACGGCATGGGAATCCTTCTGCAGCGCGTGGAGATTGGACAGGGGATCGGTTTCCTCCGTCCACCGGAACATGGGCTGGTCGGTGAGGTCGGAGAACGCCTCGTTCATCACCATGATTACACTGACATCTTTCCCCAGTCCCGTCTGCGCTCCGGTTTCCCAGCCGGCGGCTTCGGATTTGGAGAAGCCCTCCGGCCTGTCCACCGGGTAGCTGGTGAACTGGTGGCAGAAGCAGTAGGGAAAGCCCAACTCGTTGAAAACGGAGGGCACATAGTAGGCATTGCTGACCCGGAAGGAACTATAGAGGCTGTCACTGGCATAGACTGTAAAAATCAGGGCCGTCAGCAGGCCGAGGCTGAGGAGGGCACCCAGAAGCCGCTCCGGCCAGCAATGGCCGGGGAGCACGGCAGCGGCATCTTTTTTTGTCAGCCTTGCCTTCAGGACGGCAAAGGATGCCGGGCGGCTGGCGACCAACGCTCCCAGTGCCGCCAGCGCCGCCGTGGTCAGTACCACCACGGCAATGGCCGTCGCCGGATAGCGGATGTCGTAGGTCTGCATGGCGCTGCCCACCTCCCGGAGCAGGGCGAAGTCCCGGGGGAACACCGGCTCGTCCCGCACCTCAATTTTCACCCGGTTGCAGAGGGAGAGGGTGCAGACGCAGAAATTCACCAGCGCCGCGGCGTAAAAGACATTCCCCAGCAGGAACGCAGCGGCCAGCAGCAGAAGGCCGATAGGCAGGGCGTTCAGCACAATCAGCAGGGGCTGGGTGCGGAAAACTGCCAGCACCGACCGCAGTGCGTTGGGCTGGCACCACAGTGCCAGCAGGGTGATGCATCCCGCCAGCAGCACCGCCAGCAGAAAGCTGCCCCACAGGGGCAGGGTTATTTTGTGAATACGCTTCTCTTTCAAAACGGCAAATCCTTTCCTGATGAAATCCGTCCGCCGGCAGGGGAGACGCCCCCGGCGGCAGGCATATCCGCCTGGTTCTTCCTGATATGATTATATGGATTTGCGCGGAATTTGCAAGAGGAGCGGCGGGGAATTCCGAACTTCCGGGGCGGAAAAGGATTGACTTCCCATGGGAAAGGTGCTATGCTGAATCCGTTATGAAGAATGCTTTTCTGAAAACCTGTTGTTGCAGAACACAGGACGGCTGAACTGCCAGAGGCAGACACAGGCGTCCACTTTTTCGTGCCTGTGTCCTGCATGAGGGAACTTTCGGAAGCGGTGTGCAGGAACGGCACACCGCTTTTTTCCTGCGCAGACCCCGCAGCGGGCGGAGCGCGCCGCACTTCTGCCCGGATTTTCCGACGCGGTTCCATTTTCATATCATGTCAGGAGGGCACATTATGAATTTCACGCATCTGGTGGGGAACACTCCCATGATTCGCATTCGTTACAGGCTGGACGGGCAGGAGCAGTCCGTCTGGGCCAAGCTGGAGGCCTACAACCTCTCCGGCAGCATCAAAGACCGGCTGGCGGCCCACGTCATCACCAAGTCCGCGGCCAACGGCACCCTGAAGCCGGGACAGCCCATTGTGGAGATGACCAGCGGCAACACCGGCATTGCTTTCGCCGCGCTGGGGGCGCTGACGAGGCATCCCGTCCACATTTTCATGCCGGACTGGGCCAGCGAGGAGCGGAAAAAGCTGATGGCCATGTACGGCGCCGTGCTGCATCTGGTGTCCCGGGAGGAGGGCGGCTTCCACGCCGCCCTGCAGGGAGCACGGGACATGGCGGAGGAAATCGGCGCGTTCCAGCCCCGGCAGTTTGAAAATCAGGACAATCCGGAGGCGCATTACCTCACCACCGGTGTGGAAATCCTGCGGCAGCTGCCCGGCGTCACGGACTTTGTGGCCGGCGTCGGCTCCGGCGGCACCCTTATGGGCACCGCCCGGCGGCTGAAGGAGAACGGCACCGTCCGGGCCGTGGCCGTAGAGCCGGATGCGGCGGCGCTGCTCACCGGCGGCACCGTCACCGGCCCCCACCGCATCGAGGGCATCGGGGACGACTTTATCCCCGCCGTGGTGAACCCGGCGCTGATTGACCGGGTGGAGGACATCAACGACCTGGACGCCATCGCCATGGCTGCGAAGCTGGGACGGGTGCTGGGGCTGGGTGTGGGAATTTCATCCGGCGCCAACTTCCTGGGGGCCGTGCTTCAGAACCGGGAGCCGGGACATCAGGTGGCCACCGTGTTTGCCGACGACAGCAAGAAATACCTCACCACCCTGTTGGCTGACCCTCCGGCGGAGACGGAGAAGATGCTGACCTCCCGTATTGAACTGCTGGGCTACGAGCCTGTGGAGCAGTGCTGAACCGTCCGGGGAAGGAAAGGCGCGCCCGGAATTGCGGAAATCCCCTTGCAGGCAGGGAGAAAGCGTGCTAAAATCGTTTCGATGCGACGAAATCGGACGAAGGAGAACGGGATATGATCCACACCGTATTGTTTGATCTGGACGGCACCCTGACGGATTCCCGGGAGGGGATCGTCAACTCCGTGCGCTATACCGTGGAAAAGCTGGGCGGTGTGATGCCGGACTCCGAAACCCTGCTGAAATTCATTGGCCCGCCGCTGCAGGAGGGCTTTATGGAGCACTGCGGCTACAGTCGGGAAAAGGCCATCGAGGGCGTCCGGGTATTCCGGGAGCGGTACCTGCCGGTAGGGCAGTATGAAAATCAGGCGGCGCCCGGCATCCGGGAGGTGCTGGAACGGCTGAAAGCCCGGGGGTATACTCTGGCACTGGCCTCCTCCAAGCCGGAGGAACTGTGCGTCAGCATCTGCAGCCGCTTCGGCTTTACGCCGTTCCTGTCGGCGGTGACCGGAAGCCCGCAGGGCGCCGACTGGGAAAAGGCGCAGGTAATCCGGGAGGATATGCGCCGTCTGGGGCTGACGGCGGCGGATGCGCCGGAGATCCTGATGGTGGGCGACCGGAAGTATGATGTACTGGGAGCCGCGGAATGCGGCATTGCCTGCGTGGGGGTGGAGTTCTTCGGCTATGCCGCCCCCGGCGAACTGAAAGAAGCCGGCGCGGCGGCGGTTGTCCGGACGCCGGAAGAACTGGAAACTTATATTTTAAGCCACTGAAGGGAAGGAGGCCGCTATGGCGGAGGATATGCGAACTCTGGGCTATCTCTGCCCGAAGTGCGGCGCACCGGTGATGGGTGCCCGCTCCGTCTTTGCGCTGGAGGCGTCCGACGCGGAGATTGAATGCCCCTGCGGCGGCAGCGTTCTGCACACCCGGTACGACGGGCAGAACTTCCGGCTGCTGGTGCCCTGCGGCGTCTGCGGGGAAACCCACGAGGCCGTGTGCCCGCCGGAGCGGATGCTCCATGGGGCAACGGCTCTCAGCTGTCCGGACAGCGGGCAGTTCTGCTGCTTTGTGGGGGATGAGGGCACCGTGGAGCATCATCTGCGGGAGGCCGGCATTGCCATCTCCAAGGAGAAGGCGCAGGAGAACAGCGGCGAGGCGGAGGCTTTTACCGACAACGTCATCATGTACGAGTTCCTTTCGGAACTGCGGGACATCGCCGCCCGGCCGGACGGCATTACCTGCGCCTGCGGCAGCCGCCGCTGCGGCATGGAAATCCGCCGGGACGCGGTGGATCTCATCTGCCGGGACTGCGGCGCCCGCCTGCGCCTCAGCGCCGCCACGGATCGGGATCTGGACGACCTCTGCTGCCGGATGAAGCTGGTAATTCCCGGAAAGAAATAACGGCTGGGAGCCGGACGCCCGGGGCGCCGGTTCCGGCCGCCGGCGGGAGACGCCGCCGCACTTCTGCCATGCAGGCGGACGCACTGCGCCGTCTGTGATGCTCTGCCGCTTCTTCGGAGGCGGCGATTCTGTCTTTGAAAGGAACGGTGTCCATGATTACTCTTCTGGCACGTTTTTTCTGCAAAGGGGAGGGGAAAACCCCTGCCCAGCTGCGGACGGCCTACGGCATTCTCTGCGGTACGGTGGGCATTGCCCTGAACCTGCTGCTGTTTGCCGGCAAGTTTTTCGCCGGGACGCTTTCCGGCTCCATCGCCATTACGGCGGACGCCTTCAACAACCTCTCCGACGCCGGCTCCTCCGTGGTGACGCTGCTGGGCTTCCGTATTGCGGCGAAAACGCCGGATCCCGGACACCCCTTCGGTCACGGCCGGGCGGAGTACCTGTCCGGGCTGGCGGTGTCCATGCTGATCCTGCTGATGGGGCTGGAACTGGCCAAGGAGTCCGTGGGAAAGATTCTCCACCCGGCGCTGGTGGACTTCAGCTGGCTGGCGGTGGGGATCCTTGCGGCCTCCATCGGCGTCAAGCTGTACATGGCAGTATACAACCGCGCTGTGGGCAGGAAAATGAACGCCCCGGCGCTGCTGGCCGCCGCCGCGGACTCTCTGGGGGACTGCGTGTCCACCGCCGCCGTACTGATTGCCACCCTTATCGGCCACTTCTTCAGTGTTCCCGTGGACGGCTGGGTGGGTATCCTTGTGGCACTGTTTATTTTCAAAGGCGGCATTGGCGCCGCCAAGGACACCATCGACCCCCTGCTGGGCAGACCGCCTACGCCGGAATTTGTGAAAGAAATCGAGGATCTGGTGCTGGCGCATCAGGAGATTTCGGGGATCCACGATCTGGTGGTGCACGACTACGGCCCCAGCCGGGTGATGATCTCCCTCCATGCGGAGGTGCCGGTTTCCGGCAGCGTCATGGAACTGCATGACGTGATTGACAATATCGAGCAGGAACTGCACCGGAAGCTGCACTGTGAGGCGGTGATCCACATGGATCCCATTGCCGATGACGACGGCGCCACCGCCGCCGTCCGGCAGCAGGTGGAGGCGCAGGTGAAGTGCATCGACCCGGTGTTGACCATCCATGATTTCCGTATGGTTCCCGGCCCTACCCATACCAACCTGATTTTTGACGTGGTGACGCCCTTCGGCTTCCGCCTCAATGATGGGGAGGTGGCCCGGCAGGTGCGGGCACTGGTGCAGACGCTGGACAGCCGGTATGCCGCCGTGGTGCACGTTGACCACTCCTATATCTGAAAGGCGGCGGCACTTTTCTTCGCGAATCCGTGCTTACAAACGGAGACGTCCGGGACTGGGCGTCTCCGCTTTTGCCGCCGGCGGCTATCCGCCGTCCCACTCCCCATGGGCGCGGAGGCTTTTTTGTGGGATAATACCGGAATCATTGGGAAATCCGCCTCTTGACATTCATTTTTTCTCATGCTATATTGATTGCATTCTGAGAAAAAGGCTTGGAAAAGGACGCTGTCCGGGAAACGCAGCAGAGAGACGCCGCCATGGGCTGCAAGCGGTGTCAGCGGGAGCCGGAACAGTCACCGCCTTGGAGCCGCCCGCCGATATGTAGGCCGGGACGGGATTCTCCCGTTACAGAGGACATGAGCGGCATCACAATGCCGGGAGAACGCTTTACTGTGCATACTTCCTTCGGAAAGGAAGGGCGTGAGGGAACCCTGTCAGGGGCTTCCTGCACCATGGAAGTCGGACAAAAGCCTGAAAGGATTTTGCCTGTTTGCACACAGGGCGGGCTTTCGCCTTGTATGCAAGCAGGGTGGAACCGTGGAGTGCACTGTGCGCCTCACCCCTGATAAACCAGGGGCGAGGCGTTTTTGTTTTGCCCCGGGCGGCACCGCCGCCAAAGGAAAGGAGACTTTGCAATGTCTGAGGAGAAGAAAGAGTTTACGTTTGAAAATGAGGAGTACCGCCAGACCTACTGGCACACCTGCTCCCACATCATGGCGCAGGCCGTCAAGCGGCTGTGGCCGGAGGTAAAGCTGGCCATCGGCCCCTCCATCAAAGAGGGCTGGTACTACGATATGGACGCCCCCTTTGCCTTTACCCCGGAGCATATGGAGCAGATTGAGGCCGAGATGCGGAAAATCTGCAAGGAAAAGCTGAAGCTGGAGCGCTTTGAACTGCCCCGGGAAGAGGCACTCAAATTCATGGAGGAAAAGGGCGAGCCTTACAAGGTGGAGCTGATTCAGGACCTGCCGGAGGATGCCCACATCTCCTTCTATAAGCAGGGAGAGTTCACCGACCTGTGCGCCGGCCCCCATCTGGACTCCACCGGCCGGGTGAAGGGCAACGCCATCAAACTGCTGGCCTGCAACGCCGCCTACTGGCGGGGCGACTCCAACAGGGAAACCCTCCAGCGGATTTACGGCATCGCCTTCCCCAAGAAGGAGGAACTGGACGCCTATCTGGAGCGGATTGAAGAGGCCAAGCGCCGGGATCACCGGAAGCTGGGCAAGGAACTGGGTCTGTTTATGCTGACCGACGAAGGCCCGGGCTTCCCGTTCTTCCTGCCCAAGGGCATGGTGCTGAAAAACACCCTGATCGATTACTGGCGGCAGGTTCACAAGCGCTATGGCTATGTGGAGATCTCCACGCCCATGATCCTCAACCGTCAGCTGTGGGAGCGCAGCGGCCACTGGGATCATTATAAGGAGAATATGTACACCACCGTCATTGACGGCGAGGATTATGCCATCAAACCCATGAACTGCCCCGGCGGGATGCTGGTCTATGCCAGCGAGCCTCACAGCTACCGGGATCTGCCCCTGCGGGTAGGCGAGTTGGGGCTGGTACACCGGCATGAGTTGTCCGGTGCCCTCCACGGCCTGTTCCGCGTCCGCTGCTTTACTCAGGACGATGCCCATATCTTCATGACTTGGGATCAGATGAAGGACGAGATCAAAAATGTGGTAAAGCTGTTTGACGAGGTGTACTCCGTATTTGGCCTGAAGTATCAGATCGAGTTGTCCACCATGCCGGAGGATCACATCGGTGACGAAAAGGACTGGCGCTTCGCGGAGAATGTGCTGACTGAGGCCATTACCGAACTGGGCAAGGAGTATGTGGTCAACGAGGGTGACGGCGCGTTCTACGGGCCCAAGCTGGACTTCCATCTGGCGGATTCTCTGGGACGCACCTGGCAGTGCGGCACGATTCAGCTGGATATGCAGCTGCCGGAGCGATTTGAACTGGAATACACCGGCGAGGACGGTCAGAAGCACCGCCCCGTTATGATCCACCGTGTGGTGCTGGGTTCCATCGAGCGGTTCATCGGCGTCATTACCGAGCACTTCGCCGGTGCCTTCCCCGCATGGCTGGCGCCGGTTCAGGTGAAGGTGCTGCCCATTACCGACCGCGCTCTGGACTATGCCAATGAACTGTCCGCCGCGCTGGACGCCAGGGGCTTCCGTGTGGAAGTGGACGACCGCAACGAGAAGATCGGCAAGAAGATCCGGGAGGCCACCCTGCAGAAGATTCCTTATATGCTGGTGGTGGGCGACCGGGACATGGAGAACAGAACCGTTTCCGTCCGCACCCGCGGCGGCGAGGATCTGGGCGCCATGAGTCTGGAGGCGTTCTCTGCCAAGCTGGGAGAAGAAGTCGATACCAAAGCAATTCACTAAAGTAAAATTGCACAAAACAGGCGCCGGCGGGCAACCCGCCGGCGCCTGTTTTTGCAGGATGGACAGGTGTTTTGCAAGAGAGGGACGGCAAAAACGAATAATTTTTCCAAAAATGCAAGTCTGATATCAAAGATATGCAAAAAAATCAACAAAAAGCAGGATTGACTCTTGCAAAATGAAATTTCTTTATGTATGATATGCATATGCTCCTGAGGGGGCTGTTGAAATTATCAAATCATATGGAAGATAAGAGGGATTGTGTATGAAAAAGTTTTTGTCTCTGCTTCTGGCGCTGGGCATGGTCGCTTCTCTGGCGGCCTGCGGCGGCGGCTCTACAAAGCTGCGCTTCGTCACCGGCGGTGAGTCCGGCACCTACTATGCCTTCGGCTCCGTCATCGCCCAGCACGCCACCAACAACACCAAGGTGGCCGTGACCGGTCTGGTGGGCAACGGCTCCAAGTCCAACGTGGAAGAACTGGCTGCCAACAATGCGGAGCTGGCTTTCTGCCAGTCCGACGTTATGGCTTACGCCTATAGCGGCACCAACCTGTTTGAGGAGCCTATCGACTGCTTCTCCACGGTGGCTGCCCTGTACATGGAGGATGTGCAGATCGTCACCACGGATCCCAGCATCAAGACCGTGGCAGATCTGGCAGGCAAGAACGTGTCTGTGGGCGCTGCCGGCTCCGGCGTGTACTTCAACGCCGTGGATATTCTGAGCGCTTACGGTTTGGGCGATCTGGACGCTGACGGCAAGTTCACCAAGATCAACGCCACCTATCAGAGTTTCGGCGACAGCGCCGACTCCCTGAAGGACGGCAAGATCGACGCGGCCTTCATCGTGGCCGGCGCTCCCACCACCGCCATTACCGACCTGTCCACCACCAAGGACGCTTATCTGGTGGCTCTGGACGATGAGCATATCAACGACCTGCTGGCTGCTTCCCCCTACTACACCAAGCATGTGATTCAGGCCGGCACTTACAATGGTCAGGACGAGGATGTGACCACCGTGGCCGTAGGCGCTGTGATTCTGGCCCGGGACGATGTGCCCGAGGATGCCATCTATGCCCTGACTGCCGACATCTTCGACAATGCTGCGGATCTGGTCAGCAGCCATGCCAAGTACGGGGAGCTTTCCACCAAGTTCGGCGCTTCCATCACCTCTGTGCCCTATCATCCCGGCGCGGCCAAGTACTTCGCCGAAAAGGGCTTTGATGTGGCAACCAAGTAAGAACCTGAACGGCATCTTTACAAAAAGCCCTTTATAATAGGTTTTGGATGAACCCCAATCAGGCTGCGGCGGATTTCTCCGCCGCAGCCGTGACCCGTTCTGAAGAGAAAAGCGATGATCCGGGACGGAAGGGAAGAGTGTGTGCGGGAAACCGATCAAAGGTTTCCTGCACCATTGAAATAAGACTTTCCGCCGCAGCGCGGCGGGAAGCTGCGGCGGAGAAATCCGCCGCAGCCGTGACCCGTTCTGAAGAGAAAAGCGATGATCCGGGGCGGAAGGGAAGAGTGTGTGCGGGAAACCGATCAAAGGTTTCCTGTACCATTGAAATAAGACTTCCCGCCGCAGCGCAGCGGGAAGCTGCGGCGGATTTCTCCGCCGCAGCCGTAACCCGTTCTATAGCAAAGAATCAGCCTGATCCACGGTTGAGAAGGACAGACGGACACTGTCCCTGTCAAGTGCGGATTTGAGAAAACAATCAAGGAGGAGAGCCTATGGGCCTGTTCAAGAAGCACAACGACCCTGTCAAGGAGACGGAAAAGAATCTCGTACACGAGGAAGTCGGGATGGAACACGACATTCAGGCGGATGTGGACGCCGTCATGAAAAAGTATGACCGGGAGTCCAACACCCGGCTCTGGGAAGGCGGGGCGAAAATTGCCCTGCAGGTACTGATGTCGGCCTTCTCCGTGTATTGCATCCTGATGACGCTGTTCAGCAAAACGCTGCCGGAACGGCGTTTGACCCTGTTTCTGGGCTTCATCGTTATCATCGGTTATCTGGTATACCCCGCCAGAAAAGGCACGACACGGGTCAACCATGTGCCCTGGTACGACTGGATTCTGATGGCGTTGGGTGCCGGCAGCTTTTTCTACTTTGCCATCAACGCTTTTTCCATCATTCAGCTGGCCACCAAACTCCAACCTGTCCACATTATCATTGGCACCATCGGGATTCTGGTGCTGATTGAACTGTGCCGCCGCTGCGTGGGCCTGCCGATTCTGTGCGTGCTGGGCCTCCTGCTGATTTACACCTTCTATGACCAGTTCAGCTGGGGTGCCAACTTCTACAAGGCGCTCAGCAATATTGTCTATAAGCTGTTCTATACCACCAGCGGTGTCATCGGTACACCGGTGAGCGTGTGCTATACCTACATTGTATTGTTCATTATCTTCGGCGCATTTCTGGAACGCACCGGCATTGCCAACTTCTTTATCAACTTTGCCAACCGGTTGGCGGGCTGGTCTGCCGGCGGCCCCGCCAAGGTGGCGGTCATCTCCTCCGCCCTGTGCGGCATGGTGTCCGGCTCCTCCGTGGGCAACACCGTGACCACCGGCTCCGTCACCATCCCTATGATGAAAAAGACCGGATACAAGCCGGAATTTGCCGGCGCGGTAGAGGCTGCCGCCTCCACCGGCGGCCAGATTATGCCGCCTATCATGGGCGCTGCCGCTTTCCTGATGGCGGAGTACATGAACATTCCCTACGCACAGGTGGCGGTGAAGGCCATTCTCCCCGCCGTGCTGTACTTTACCGGCATTTTCATCGCCGTCCATCTGGAGGCCAAAAAGCTGGGACTGAAGGGAATGCCCAAGTCCGAAATGACATCCTGGGGCACCCTTGCCAAACAGGCCTATCTGATTATCCCGCTGGTACTGCTGATTTTCCTGGTTTCCTCCGGCAGCCGCACCATGCAGTTCTCGGCGGCGGTGTCCATTCTGGCCGCCATTGTGGTGGGCTTCCTGAATAAGGAGGAGCGGCTGACCTTCGGCAAGATTGTGGAGGCACTGGAAGCCGGCGCCAAGGGTGCAATTACCGTGGCAGTGGCCTGCGCCATGGCGGGGATGATTGCTGGCTGCATCACTGTTACCGGCCTTGCCTCCGTCCTGATTAACGCCATCGTGCAGGCGGCAGGCGATGCCACCATCATCGGCCTTGTCCTGACCATGGTCTGCTGCATCATTCTGGGCATGGGCGTTCCCACTACCGCCAACTACTGCATCATGGCCTCCACCTGCGCGCCTATTCTGGTGCAGATGAACTTTCCTGTGGTGGCTGCCCACTTCTTCGTGTTCTACTTCGGCATTGTGGCGGACATCACGCCGCCGGTGGCACTGGCGGCCTATGCCGGTGCCGCCATTGCCAAGGCCAACCCCATGAAGACCGGCTTCAACGCCACCAAGCTGGCCGTTGCCGCCTTCGTGGTGCCGTACATCTTTGCCTATAGCCCTGCCATGCTGTTTGAAAACGTATCCGGCCCCTTTGCCGTGGTGCAGATTGTCATCAGCGCCCTGCTGGGACTGTTCGGCATTGCGGCTGCGCTTAACGGATATCTCTACAGGAAAATCCCCCTGCTGCTCCGGGCGGCGCTGATTATCGGCGGCCTGTGCATGATGATCCCCGGCAGCCTGTCCGACATTACGGGCCTCATTGTGGTGGGCGGCATCGTGCTGTTCCAGAAACTGAGCGCCAAAAAGGCTGCTGCCTGACCGCACTGCAAATTGAAAAGAGCCGCTTTGCCGGAGTTTCCGGCAGGCGGCTTTTTTTTCTACGGATGAAACTTTTCCCTTATAAAAACCGTCTATTCCGGTAAGGAGTAGATCGTGACTTTTTGTTACTGTTTTGTTGTTGATTTACCCCTCCGAGTATATTACCATCGACTGACAAGGGCAGGCGTCTCTGCCCCCGTCAATCGACGGCAGCACGAAAAAACCGAGAGCAGACGGGCCGTATGGCTCTGAGTATGATAAAAGGAGAAAATGACATGGCAGAGATCATGGAAGAGAAGAAGGAGCAGACCCCGGCGGAAGTCCCTGCCCCGGCGGCGCCGGAAGCTCCGGCGAAAAAGCCCGTGAAAAGTGCGGCGGAGAAGAAAAAGCGGCGGCGCAGGATTCGCGGGATCATTGCGCTGGTGCTGGTGGCTGCCCTGATTGCAGGGGGCGTGGTGTTCTTCAAGAAAAAAGGCGGCGCCAGCAGCGAAGTGGGCACCGCCATGGTGTCCTATGGCGCCATCACCTCCGTGGTGGGCGGCAGCGGCCTGGTGAAGGCCAAGACCAGCGAAACCCTGAGCCTCACTACGGCAGGCACCGTTATGGATGTGTTCGTGGAGGAGGGGCAGATTGTGGAACAGGGGACGCCCCTGTTTACCATCGACTCCCCCAACGCCGCCACCGAGGTCCAGAAGGCCCGGGACGAGGTGGAGGGCTATCAGAAGCAGATCAATACGCTGCAAAAGGACATTGCGGGGCTGAATCTTTCTCCGTCCTACGCCGGAAAACTGATGGATGTTGTGACACTGAACCCCGGCGACGAGATTAGCAAGGGCACCAAGGTCGCCGTCCTCGCGGACGATACCCGGATGCGGCTGGAGCAGTATTACAGCTACGCCTACGCCGGGGAGCTGAAGGCGGGGCAGAAGGTGCAGGTCTCCATCCCTGCGCTGATGACCACCGTGGAGGGCACGGTGGAGGCAGTCCACATGGTCAGCCGCATCACGCCGGAGGGTTCTAAGCTGTTTTCCGCCGAGATCGTGATCCCCAACGAGGGTGTGCTGGCCAAGGATATGGTGGCTACTGCCACTACGACTGTGAACGGCGATACCGTGTATCCCTACGAAGCCGCTAAACTGCAATATTACCGGGTGGGAGATTTGAACTCCACCGTCAGCGGCACGGTGATCTCCAGTAATCTGGTGGACTATCTCGCCGTAACGCCCGGTCAGGTTCTGGTGCGGATCGACGGCGAGGACAGCGAAACGGAGATCTTCACCGCGCGGCAGAATCTGGAAGAGGCCCAGAAGAAGCTGGAGGCCGCCCAGAAGAATCTGGACAACTGCAATGCGGTGGCTCCCATTTCCGGTCAGGTTATCGGTCTGTCCGTGACGCCGGGGCAGGAACTTCAGGCAAACAGCACCCTTGTGACCGTTTCCGACACCTCCACCGTGACCGTCAGCGCCACCGTGGACGAGCGGAACATCAGCTATATCAAGACCGGCATGCCCGTGAACCTGGACCAGTGGGGCACCAGCGCCTTCGGCACGGTGGAGACGGTGAGCCTGTCCAGCACTGTGAATAACGGCGTGGCCTCCTATCCCATCACCATCTCCGCAGACAACACAGATGGCAACCTCCAGGTCAACAGCTATGTGAACTATCAGATCCAGGCCAGCCAGAATGACAACTGCCTGATGGTGCCTATCCAGGCGGTGCGTACTGTGGGGCTGGAGGATGGTTCCTCCGCCACCGTGGTCTATGTGCAGGCAGACAGCCGGCCGGACAATGCGCTGGAGCTGCCCTATCAGGACGAGGAGATCCCCAGCGGCTTCTATCCCGTTCAGGTGGAGATCGGTATTCAGGATACATATAACGTGGAGATCAAGTCCGGCGTAAATGACGGCGACACCGTCTTTACCCAGATGATAACCGATCAGGCGTGGGGTTAAGCCATGGCGAAGCTGATCGAACTGCGGGACGTCTATAAGATCTACGGCGAGGGCCTTGAGAGCGAGGT
>CAKUBJ010000025.1 GCA_934636905.1 uncultured Dysosmobacter sp.
ATCCGGTAGCTCAGTCGGCAGAGCAACTGCCTTTTAAGCAGTGGGTCCGGGGTTCGAATCCCCGCCGGGTCACCAGATAAGAAAACCGAGGAATCACAATGGTTCCCCGGTTTTTCTTTTGATTCCAATGGTTTGCGGGTTTGCTGGAATTGCAAAGGCATTGCCGGGATTTCCACAGAAAATGCAAAATTGCAGATGAATTACAGATGAAATTTACAGACGGAAGCAAAGGACCGGCCCCGGTGATGGGGGCGGTTCTTCTTTCATTTCTCCCAGGCTTTGGGGGCGATGTCTTTTACCCCGTTCCGACAAAGCGGCTCGGTCGATGTTTCAAAGCGTTTCACGCTATGAGGCCTTCACCGGAAACCCGTACCCCTTGCGGCTATCCCCTGTGTACTTGTCGTCCGCAAACAGCATAAAGTACTGTTCGCCGCCGGAAAGTTTATATACAGATGTAAAAATCCGACCGATGGTTATATCGGTCGGATTAACTGTTTTATGACTATCCAACCTTCAGGCAGAGGCTCCTGCTGCTATGAACCGGCGCCCGCTGTGAACGGTCAAGCGGCTGAGGCGGGAAGGCCGAAAAACGCCGGAAAGACACGTTGGCAGGCGGGCACTTCCCTGTCCGCTGACGGGAAGTTTATGGTTTGCTTTCCCTTTGTTCACAAATTGTTTACCTGCTCCCATTGACTTTACTGCGGCGGGGTGGTAAACTGCGTTTAGCACTCAGGAAGTTGGAGTGCTAAAGAAGATTCCGAGGTGCTTTTTGTGGACTTGACAGACCGGAAAAAGCAAATACTGAAAGTGGTGGTGGAGGATTACATCCACACCGCCGAGCCGGTTGGCTCCAAGGCCATTGCCGCCGAGATGGGCGGCAGCGTCTCCTCGGCCACCATCCGCAATGAACTTGCCGACCTGACGGAACTGGGGTATCTGGAACAGCCCCACACCTCAGCGGGGCGGGTGCCATCCCCCAAGGGGTACCGGCTGTATGTCAATGAACTGATGGAGCGCCAGCGGCTTTCCCTTGCGGAAACGGAAAAGATCAACCAGTCCCTTCAGATGAAAATGGAGGAGTTGGATCGGGTTATTTCTCAGGCGGGGCGGGCTGTCAGCAGCTTTGTGAATTATCCCGCCTATGCCGCTGCCGCAGGAAAGAGCAGCGTCGCCGCCAGCCGCTTTGAACTGCTGCCGGTGGACGAGAAAAGCTGCATCGTAGTCATGATGATGGGCGACAACCGGGTGAAATCCCAGCTGCTGCGGATGCAGCTGAAGGTGGATCGGGATCAGATGACGGCGCTGGTAGAACTGCTGAACCGGCACTTCACCGGGATTACCACCGGGGAGATGAACCGGCGGCTGATGGGAATTGCCGAGGGAATCAGCCCCCAGATGTTCCTGCTGCTGAGCCAGACGGTGAATTACGCCGTGGATGTGCTGGAGGATTCCAACCACCGGGAATTCATCACGGCAGGCGCCAACCAGCTGCTGAAGCTGCCGGAGTTCCGGGACGCGGATAAGGCGCATGAGTTGATGAGCTTCCTGTCGGACGATAAGGAGAAGCTGCCGGTGCCGGATGAGGGGCCTATGAAGATTCTCATCGGGCCGGAAAACGTCAACGATGCCCTGAAGGACACCAGCGTAGTGGTAGCCAGCTATGATATCGGCGACAATATGCGGGGACTCATCGGTGTGGTAGGCCCCACCCGGATGGATTACGCCGCCGTGGCCGCAAGGCTCACCGGATTTGCCGAAGGGCTGACGCGGCTGTTCGGCAAGCAGGACAAACAGGAATTACCCCCGAAGGAGGATACAGATACATGAGCGAAGAAACGAAAGAGCCGATGGAGGAAACGCCGGAGACGCAGCAGGAAGCCGCTCCTGACACGCAGGAGCCGGAGAAAAAACCTAAAAAGAAAGAGAAAAAGGAAAAGGGCATCACCTTTACCCGGGAACAGGTGGAGAAGATGGAACTGGCTGCCAAACAGCTGGAGTCCGTAAAGGATCAGTTCACCCGCCTTACCGCCGAGTATGACAACTACCGCAAGCGCACCACCAAGGAAAAGGACAGCATCTATCAGGACGCCAAGGGGGACACCATCAAGGCATTTTTGGCGGTGTATGACAATCTGGAGCGGGCGGCAGCCGCCGAGGGCGGCGAGGACAGTCCCCACAAGAAGGGGCTGGACATGATTTATCAGCAGTTCAGGGAACTGCTGGCCAAGGAGGGCGTCACGGAGATTGAAGCCAGAGGAAAAGCCTTTGACCCCGAAACCATGAACGCCGTGATGCACATTGAGGACGAAAATTTCGGCGAGAACGAAGTGTCTCAGGTGTTTCAGGCAGGCTTTGAACTGAATGGAAAGGTTCTGCGCCACGCCATCGTGCAGGTGGCCAACTAAAAGGAGCGTTGTATGGACAGGAAGCTGTACCGGGATCCCCGGAACGGGATGCTGGCCGGCGTGTGCGCCGGCATTGCCGAGTATTTCGGCTGGGACCCCACCTGGGTCCGGCTGGGCTGGGTGCTGTTTACCCTGCTGGGAGGCAGCGGGCTGCTGGCGTATATCCTCGCCGCAGTGATTATCCCCAAAGACCCCATCGACCCGGTTTATTGACCGCGCTTCGGCCGGAAGGCCTTTTCATCCCGGCTGCGGAGCCGGATACAAAACAGGGAAACAAAAAAATTTGAGATAAATTTGGAGGAATTGATTATGTCTAAGGTTATCGGTATTGATTTAGGTACAACCAACAGCTGCGTGGCCGTCATGGAAGGCGGCGAAGCCGTGGTCATCCCCAACGCGGAGGGCAACCGCACCACCCCGTCGGTGGTGGCCTTCAGCAAGACCGGCGAGCGGATGGTGGGTCAGGTGGCCAAGCGTCAGGCCATCACCAACCCTGACCGCACCATCTCTTCCATCAAGCGGGAGATGGGCAGCGACTACAAGGTGAACGTGGACGGCAAGTCCTACACCCCTCAGGAAATCTCCGCCATGATCCTGCAGAAGCTCAAGGGCGACGCGGAAGCCTATCTGGGTCAGACGGTGACGGAAGCCGTCATCACCGTCCCCGCCTACTTCACCGACGCCCAGCGTCAGGCCACCAAGGACGCCGGCAAGATCGCCGGTCTGGACGTGAAGCGGATCATCAACGAGCCTACCGCAGCCGCCCTTGCTTACGGCGTGGATAAGGAGCAGTCCCAGAAGATCATGGTCTACGATCTGGGCGGCGGCACCTTCGATGTGTCCATTCTGGACATTGACGACGGCGTTATCGAGGTTCTGGCTACCGCCGGCAACAATCGTCTGGGCGGCGACGACTTCGACGAGTGCATCATGAAGTGGATGGTCAGCGAGTTCAAGCGCACCGACAACGTGGATCTCTCCGGCGACAAGGTGGCCATGCAGCGGCTGAAGGAAGCCGCCGAGAAGGCCAAGATCGAACTGTCCGGCGTCACCACCTCCAATATCAACCTGCCCTATATCACCGCCGACGCCACCGGCCCCAAGCATCTGGATCTGACCCTGACCCGGGCCAAGTTCAACGAACTGACCGCCCATCTGGTGGAGGCCACCGCAGGCCCCGTCCGTCAGGCGCTGGGGGATGCCGGCCTCACCGGCAATGACATCCACAAGGTGCTGATGGTAGGCGGCTCCAGCCGGATTCCCGCCGTGCAGGACATGGTGAAGAAGCTCACCGGCAAGGAAGGCTTCAAGGGCATCAACCCCGACGAGTGCGTGGCCATGGGCGCGGCTCTGCAGGGCGGTGTGCTCACCGGCGACGTGAAGGGCCTGCTGCTGCTGGATGTTACGCCTCTGTCTCTGGGCATTGAAACCATGGGCGGCGTGTGCACCAAGCTGATTGACCGCAACACCACCATCCCCGTGAAGAAGAGCCAGATCTTCTCCACCGCTGCGGATAACCAGACCTCCGTGGAGGTCAACGTCCTGCAGGGCGAGCGGGAGATGGCCGCAGCCAACAAGTCTCTGGGCCGCTTCCATCTGGACGGCATCGCACCGGCACGCCGGGGCGTCCCTCAGATTGAGGTGACCTTCGATATCGATGCCAACGGCATCGTCAACGTCTCCGCCAAGGATCTGGGCACCGGCATGGAGCAGCACATCACTATCACCTCTTCTTCCAACATGAGCAAGGACGACATTGAAAAGGCCGTCAAGGAGGCGGAGCAGTATGCCGCACAGGACAAGAAGATGAAGGAAGACGTGGAGATCCGGAATCAGGCCGACCAGATGGTCTACCAGAGCGAAAAGACCCTCAGCGAGATGGGCGACAAGATCCCCGCCGATGATAAGAACAAGGTGCAGGCCGGTCTGGAAAAGCTGAAGGAGGCGCTGAAGGGCACCGACACCGCCGCCATCAAGGCTGCCACCGACGCTCTGACCCAGGACTTCTATGCCGTCAGCGAGAAGCTGTATCAGCAGGCCAATCCCCAGGGCGGCGCACAGCCCGGCCCCGATATGGGCGGCCAGCAGGCCGGCGGCGCACAGGGCGGTCAGTACTATGACGCCGATTACAAGGTCGTGGATGACGACGACCAGAACAAGAAGTAAATCCTGATTTGAAACCGATGGGACGGGGAGCAATCCCCGCCCCATTGGGGTCGTTTAGGCGATGATGCGGAAGATCAGAGCTGAGGAGCCGGCAGCGGCGGAAGCGGCTTTCGCCTCCTGATTTCTGATCGCGTATGGAGGAGTAGAGTATGGCAGCGGAAAAACGTGATTATTACGAAGTCCTGGGCGTGGATAAGGGCGCCTCTGAGGACGAGATCAAAAAAGCATACAAGAAGATGGCCCGGAAGTATCATCCGGATCTGAATCCTGACAATAAAGAGGCGGAGGAGAAGTTCAAGGAGGTCAACGAGGCCTATGAGGTGCTCTCCGACGCCGATAAGAAAGCCCGCTACGACCAGTTCGGCTTTGCGGGAGTAGACCCCAACTACGGAGCCGGCGCAGGAGGCGGCGCCTATGGCGCCGGCGGCTTCGACTTCGGCGATCTGGGGGATATTTTCGGCAGCTTTTTCGGCGGCGGCTTCGGCTCCGCCCAGCGGCGGAATCCCAATGCCCCCCAGCGGGGGGAGAGCATCCGGCTGGGGGTGACCCTCAGCTTTGAGGAGGCCGCCTTCGGCTGTGAGAAGGAAGTGGGGGTGGACCGTTACGAAACCTGCACGGCCTGCCACGGCTCCGGCTGTGCTGACGGGACGTCCCCCGAGGTCTGCCCGGACTGCCACGGCTCCGGTCAGGTGCAGGTGCGGCGGCAGACCCCCATGGGGGTGTTTGCCACCACGTCTCCCTGCGGCCGCTGCGGCGGCAAGGGGCGGATTATCAAGACCCCCTGCACCTCCTGCCGGGGCAGCGGCATGGAGCGGAAGCACCGCACCATTCAGGCTAAGATTCCGGCAGGCATCGACAACGGTCAGACCATCTCCATCCGGGGACAGGGCCACGCCGGCAAGAACGGCGGCCCGGCCGGCGACCTGCTGATTACCGTCACCGTGCGGCCTCATGAACTGTTCCGCCGGGAGGGTACCTCCGTCCTCTGCGAGGCACCCATCACCTTTGCCCAGGCGGTTCTGGGGGCGGAACTGGAAATCCCCACCATTGACGGCAAGGTGAAATACAACCTGCCGGAGGGCACCCAGTCCGGCACTACCTTCCGCCTGAAGGGCAAGGGCATCCCGGAACTGAACGGCCGGGGACGGGGCGACCAGTACGTCACCGTTTACATTGAGACGCCCCGGAACCTGAACCGGGAGCAGAAGGAAGCCCTGAAGAAATTCGCGGAGTCCGTGGGGGACAACAACTATGAGGAACGGAAGAAATTCTTCCGGAAGTTCAAGAAGTGAGGCGTGGAATGTATCTTGCGGACGACCATACCCACACACGGTTTTCTCCGGATGCCCACAGTTCCATGACGGCCATGGCACAGGCCGCCATGGCTGCGGGACTGGATGAGATCTGCTTTACCGACCATGTGGAGCCGCTGGTGTGGGGAAGCACGGAGCTGCGGAAACCCTATGACTGGACGCTTCTGACCGAGGACTTCCGGGCGGCGCAGGAGGCCGTGGGTGACCGGATCCGGCTGCATCTGGGCATGGAACTGGGGGACGCCCAGTGGGCGCCGGAGCACGTCAGGGTGCTGCTGAAGGACGCGCCGGCATTCGATTTCATCATCGGCTCCGTCCACCTGCTGTCCGCCAGATACCACGGCGAGGATCTCTGCGTCTTTGCGCCGGAGAATGAAGAGCAGGCGCAGGAAGCACTGGAGGATTATCTGGGGGAAGTGCTGGCGCTGGCCAGACTGGGCGGCTTCAGCGTTCTGGGGCACCTGACCCTGCCTCTGCGGTATTTCAATGAGATGCGGGGACTGCACGTCAGCTTCGATTCCCATGAGGAGCGGATTCGGGAAATCCTGAAAACTCTCATCGAAAACGGCCGGGGCATCGAACTCAACTGCAACCGGGGCAACACGCCCCTGCCGGACGGCAAGTGGCTGAAGCTGTACCGGGAGCTGGGGGGCGAGATCATCACACTGGGCACGGATTCCCACAGCCCGGAGTATGTGGGTCAATCCGTCCGGGAGCGGCAGGCACTGCTGAGGGAGTGCGGCTTTGCCCGCTTCTGCACCTTTGAGGGGCAGAAGCCCGTCTGGCATGCACTGTAATCGCGATGCCAGCATATTGCCGGAAAGACAGCAAAGACTACGGGAGCCGCCGTTTCCGAAAGCGGCGCCGGGAAGCGCTGAGTCGGTATGCGGCCTTACACAGGCGGTATCGGGGGAATCGACACCGTGAAAGACATTGCCCCGAAATTATGAAAGAAATGAAAAAGCGCCGACCCCATCAACCGGGGTTGGCGCTTTGCTTCTTTCCTGTAAAATTCATGGATAATTTCATGTGTAATTTCATTTTCAATTTTGCCTTTCCTGCGGCAATTCCGGCAACGTCTGCGCAATCTCAGTAACCCCACAAGCCGTTGAAAGCAAAAGAAAAACCGGGAATCCATTAAGGATTCTCGGTTTTCTTATCTGGAACATCGCAACACTATAGATGCCACGGCCTTCGCCCACTCGCAAGCGTCCTGCCGGTAGGCGCTGACCCCCTGACCGGGTCTTGCCTGCGCCACCTCAATGGTGGGCGTCAGGGACTTCTGGTCGATGGGCTTTACCAGATAGCCGGTAACCCCCGCCTGTCCGGCGCGCTCCACAATTCCGCCGTCACTGAAGGCGGTCAGCAGCACCACACAGTCCGCCAGATTTTCGGTGAGAATGGTTTCTGAGGCGGTGAGGCCGTCAAACACCGGCATCTTCACGTCCATAAGCACCACGTCCGGGTGCTTTTCCCGGCACAGTTCCACCGCGTCAAAGCCGTCCGCCGCCTCTCCCACCACGTCAAGCCCCTGCTCCGTCAGCATATCCCGCAAATCCATGCGGGTCAGCGGCTCGTCGTCCAGCACCGCTGCGGTTCGCCGTTCCTGCTCCATGTTCCCTCGCCTCTGCCAAATTCTACCTCTGTTTCAAAATACATCAAAAGCGCGGCTCCTGTCAGCAGAATCTGACGGAAACACAGGGAGAATCCCTTTCCGTGCTGCGCTGTGCCGCTGCCGCTTTCCCCAGCAGGCACGGGCTTACAGTTCCTGCATCATCCCTTTCAGCTTCTCTGCGTAGTCCCGGTTCAGCCGGATGAGCATGGCCTGCTCTTCCGGCGACCAGCTTTCGTAAATCCGGTTTTCCAGAGCAACCAGCCGGCAGACCGTATCCTCCGCAAGGCGTCTGCCCTGTTCCGTCAGTGCCGCCCGGACATTCCGGCCGCTGCCGGGCAGCAGCTTCAAATCCCCCTCCCGCTCCATCTTTTTCAGAGCGGAGTTGACGGTGGTCTTGCGGAGGCCCGTGATGTCGGTCAGTTCCGTCTGAAGCAGTTCCGGCCCGCAGGTAATCAGCACATAAAGAATCCAGAACACGCTGTCCGGCAGCCCCATTTTCACCGCCGCATCGTGGTAGAGCCGCTCAATCTGCCCGTCAATCCGGTTAAATTCCTGAAAAGCACTTTTCATCTTCGCATCTCCTTACATATAACCGTACTTTCTGCCATTCAGGAACAGGCAGGTGGCAGAGAGAACCAGTGCCAGTGCCTCCGCCGCGTTCACTGCTCCCCACACACCGTCAACGCCCCAGAGCAGCGGCAGGAGCAGCACGGCGGCAATCTGAAAGACCAGCGTCCGGGCAAAGGAAATCAGCGCGGAGGTCAGGCCGTCATTCAGCGCCGTGAAGAAGGAGGAGGCAAAAATATTGAAGCCCACCATCAGGAAGGACAGAGCATAGATAGAGAAGGCCCGGACGGTTTCCGCCAGCAGGGCGGCGTCATAGGACATGAAAATCAGGGACAGGGGACGCGCCAGAAGCAGGGCGGCCGCCGTCAGAACCACGCTGAACACGGCGGTGAGGCAGAGGCTCTTCCGCAGCAGGCCCTGCAGTTCCGTCCGGTTCCCCGCGCCGTAGTGAAAGCTGACAATGGGGGCGCTGCCGATGGAATAGCCCAGAAAGATGGACACAAAAATAAAGTTCACATACATGATAACCCCGAACACCGCCACGCCGTCCGCGCCCATCAGGCGCATCAGCTGCCAGTTGTAGAGCATATTCACCACGGACATGGAGATGTTGGTCATAAACTCGGAAGACCCGTTGGCGCAGGTTTTGGCCAGCATTCGCAGGTTCAGTCCGGTACGGCAGAGCCGCAGCCTGCTTCCGTTGGGAAAGAGGAAGTACACCAGCGGAATCACGCCGCCGATGAACTGGCTGATGCTGGTGGCCAGAGCGGCGCCTACCACCCCCCACCGGAAAACCGCCACAAAAAGGGCGTCCAGCACCATGTTAGAAACCCCGGCGGCAATGGTGATGTACAGTCCGAACTGCGGCCGCTCCGCCGTAACCAGAAAACTCTGGAAAGTGTTTTGCAGCATGAAGGGAACCAGCGCCGCCAGCACAATCCGGCCATAGGTGACACAGACCGGCAGCATCTCCTCATCCGCCCCCAGAAAGCGGGTTACCGGCTCTATCAGCAGCATTCCGCTTACGGTGAACACCGCCCCCGCAGCCAGCAGGACGTAAATCAGCATGGAGAAAATCTCGTTGGCCCGGCGGGCGTCCCCGGTGCCCAGCGTAAAGGAAACCAGCGCGCTGCCGCCGGTACCCACCATGAAGCCCACGGCCCCCAGAATCATCAGGAAGGGCATGATGAAATTGACGGCTGCAAAGGCCTCCACCCCTACGAAGTTGGAAACAAACACCCCGTCCACAACGCCGTAGATGGAGGTAAAGGCCATCATGACCATGGATGGGAAGGTAAAGCGCAGCAGCTTCCGGTAGGTGAAATGCTCGGAAAGTTGAATGTTCATGAAACGGCTCCTTACGAAATATATCCGAAATCGTACTTTGTAGATATTAGTACGATTTCGGATATAAGTCAAGCATTTTCTGCGGCGCCATGCCGCGCAGATTGTGGAAGTCCCGTTTCAGCCCCCGGCGCGGCGCCGCTTCAAAGCTGCCGCAGGACGGTGCCGATGTCTCCATCGATGCAGACGGACTGCTTCCGAATCTCCTCCGGGCAGCAGGCCTGCCCCTGATTGACGCAGGCGTAGACCGCCCTGGGGTTTCTGGCCGTCATCCGCCGGAAGGGGTACTTGATAATTACCGGGGTGTTGAAACCGACCCCCAGTTCCAGAAAAACAATCCTCTGCCCCTCCCGGGTGCGGAGGAAGTTGCTGTACCGCTCCGCCGCCCGGTGCCAGCCCTCGTCCTCCACAAAGGTGTCGTCGCAGCGGAGGTTCTGAGCCTGCGGCCTGCCGCAGTGGGGGCAGCGGGGAAGCAATTCCGTGGGAATCGCCATTTTCGGCGCCACCCCCTCCGGCACGGTCAGACTGTTGTCCCCGCCGATTTTGTACCCCTGGGTTTCCAGCATCTGCCGGACAAGGGCTTCGTTATCCTGTGTCTCCTGACAGCAGGGCTGGCTGCACCGGAACAGGCCATAGTCCCCCTGGGTGTAGAACAGGCACTTTTTGTCAAAGCCGGCCTTCTGGAAGCAATGGTCTACATTGGTGGTGAGGACAAAATAGTCCTTTCCCCGCACCAGCTTCAGAAGATCATGATATACCGGCTTCGGCGCGTCCTGATAGCGGTTAATCCAGATATAGCGGCTCCAGTAGACCCAGCGTTCTTCCTCCGTGGGAAAGGGGTAAAAGCCGCTGGAATACATATCGTGGAAAACGTATTTCGCCGCAAAATCGGAAAAGTACCGGTCAAAGCGTTCTCCGCTGTAGGCAAAGCCTGCGGCGGCGGACAGCCCTGCCCCGGCGCCGATGACCACGGCGTCGGCACGGGACAGTGCCTCCCTGAGCCGGTCAGCAGGCGCCGAGCCGCTTTTCGTAGAGTTCCCTGTCAAGATTCTTGAAAACACTGAAAATCACCTTTTTTACGCTGGTCTGCCCTTTCAGAAAGTCCGTCACCGTCTCCACGGCGATGTCCGCCGCCAGCCGGTTGGGAAAGCGAAATTCCCCGGTGGAGATGCAGCAGAATGCCACGCTTTCCAGCCCGTGCTCCGCCGCCAGCTTCAGACAGGAGCGATAGCAGGAGGCCAGCAGTTCCCGGTCACGCCGTGTCACCCGGTCGGAGATGATGGGGTCTACCGTGTGGAGGATATATCTGCACGGCAGGTTGAAGGCCGGAGTAATCCTGGCCTGTCCGGTGGGTTCCGGATGCCCCTGCCGCTCCATCATCTCTTCACAGTATTGCCGCAGTTCCACCCCGGCATAGGTGTGGATGGCGTTGTCAATGCAGCGGTGGTTGGGGATATAGCAGCCGGTCATGCCGCTGTTGGCGGCGTTGACAATGGCGTCGCACTTCAGGGTGGTGATGTCTCCCTGCCAGAGATACAACCCCGGCCGTAGGTGCATTCCTTAAAACTCGTAGGGCGGGTTGCCGGAGAAGTCGGCAATGACGCCGTGGGGATTTTCCAGATAGAACACCTCAAAGATGGGGTTGGCGGCGGTCTGGTACTGGCCCTTTACGATGGGGTTGGCGATGCACATCTCCTTGGCAGCCATGTTGTTCTCAAAGACAGCCTTGCCGTGGAGGCGAATCCACGCATAGGCGGGGCTGGAAACGGAAATCTCAATCTCCGGGTTGGCCTGCATATCCCTGTAGACCTCCTTGGTGCTGTTGGTGCAGAACCACAGCTTGCCGTCCATCTCGCCGGCGAACATGAAGGGGCGGCACTTGGCCTTGCCGTCGCGGCCCACGGTGGCCAGATACTGCACGGGATTCTGATTCAGAAATTCAACGACCTTGTTCATGATAAGTACCTCCAAAAATGTGTTGCTCTTAGGGTGTTTCCTCTTGATGATTGTATTGCAGCAGGGGCTTTTCGGTTTGAAAAGTACGCACAATATTGTAGGATAGTTACCAAAAGGAAACCATGCCGGTGCCGCCCTTCGCCCAAAACGGCGCCGCCCTGCTGGACTTTTCCCCGGGTCTGTGGTATTCTGTTATGTAAAATTTGGGTAAACTCTGCCGCAAAGGGCAGACAGGAGGAACAGGAATGGGGATTGTGGTGCTGGGCGCGGTTTTTGTGGATATCAAGGGCTATCCGTCGGATCTCTACATCCCCGGCGGGAGGAACGCCGGGCGGGTGGAGCAGGTACACGGCGGCGTCAGCCGCAATCTGGTGGAGGACATTGCCAACGTGGAACTGCGCCCCACCTTCATCAGTCTGGTGGACGACACCGGCATCGGGGCGGACGTAATCCGCAAGCTGAAGGATCACAAGGTCAACACCGATTACATCCGCGCCGTGCCGGATGGCATGGGCACATGGCTGGCGGTCTTTGACAACGGCGGCGACGTGGCGGCCTCCATCTCCAAGCGGCCGAATCTTCGGCCGATTCTGGATATTCTGGATGAACACGGGGATGAGATCTTCCGGGAAGCCGACAGCATCGCGCTGGAAATCGACTGCGACAAGGAGATCGTAAAGAAGGTCTTCTATCTGGCGGAAAAATATGGCAAGCCGGTATTCGCCGGCGTGTCCAACATGAGCATCGCCGTGGAGCGGCGGGACTTTCTCCGCTTCTGCTCCTGCTTTGTCTGCAACCGGCAGGAAGCCGGCATTCTCTTTTCCGAGGACTACAGCGGGAAAACTCCGGAGGAACTGCGGGACATTCTCGCCGGCCGCGTTCAGGCGGCGGAGATTCCCCGGATGGTGGTGACCATGGGGGATCAGGGGGCGGTTTACGCCGTCTGCGGCGGCGAAAGCGGCGTCTGCCCCGCCATGAAGGTGGATGTCAGGGACACCACCGGCGCAGGGGACGCTTTCTTTGCCGGCGTCACCATCGGCCTGACCTACGGCAAAACCCTATCGGAGGCCTGCGGCATCGGCACGCGGCTGTCGGCATCGGTGGTGCGCACATTGGAAAACGTGTGCCCCCGGTTCCTGCCCAGTGAGTTTGGGCTGGAGCCGGACACTCTCTTTGGCGACCAGCTTCGGCTGGAACTCTGAGGCGGCGCATTCGGTACACTTCATAAAAGCCACGGACTCGGAAAAGCCGGGTTCCGTGGCTTTTATATTACGCTCCCCCCGCTTCGGAGGGCAGGGGCGCAGGCCGCCCTGCCCGGAATAAGCAGACGGCCGGGCGCATACAGTTTCCGTGTACCGTCTATGGGCAGGGCCGATACGCCTGCCGGCGCATCCTTACACCGCCTGCCTCTGCCGGTCAGCCGCGGCGGCTTCCGCCTGCGGCAATTCCTGCCCCGTGGAAGCCGCCCCATTCAAAACTGCGCCGGGAGTGTTGCGTTGATATGGCAATGTCGTGGATCTGGGTCATCATGGTGGTGCTTTCCCTGCTGTGCGGCCTGTATACCGGAAATCTGGACGCGGCGGCGGAGGCCGCCCTCAGCGGGGCGCAGTCCGCCGTGGAGCTGAGCGTCTCCATGGCAGGGATTCTCTGCCTCTGGAGCGGCGTCATGGAGGTTCTGAACGCCTGCGGCATCTCCGCGAAGATGGCGAACGCCTTCCAGCCCCTGCTGCGGCGTCTGCTGCCTCAGGCCAGCCGGGATCCGGAAACCCTGGCCGCCGTCTCCGCCAATGTGTCCGCCAACCTGCTGGGGCTGGGAAATGCCGCCACCCCTCTGGGGATCCGGGCTGCCTGCCGGATGGCCCGGGGCTGCGGCGGCACCGCCAGCGACGAACTGTGCCTGCTGGTGGTGCTGAACACCGCCTCCATCCAGCTGCTGCCTGCCACGGTGGCCTCCGTCCGGGCCGCTTTCGGCAGCGCCGCCCCCTTTGACATTCTGCCGGCGGTGTGGATCAGTTCCGCCGCCTCCGTGACCGTTGGGCTGGTGACCGCCCGGCTGCTCTCCCGGCGCAAAGGAGGCCGTCCATGAATCTCAGTTCCCTGATTCTGCCGCTTTTGCTGGCCTCCGCCGCCGTCTGCGGCATGGGAAAGCGGGTCAACGTCTATGCCGCCCTGACCCGGGGCGCCGAGGAGGGACTTACCGTTCTTCTGCACATCATCCCGGCGCTGGTGGGGCTTCTTACCGCCGTCAGTATGTTCCGGGCTTCCGGCGCCATGGAACTGCTGACCCGGCTGTGGGCGCCGGCGCTGGAATTTCTGGGGATTCCGCCGGAAACCGTCCCCCTCATGCTGATCCGGCCGGTATCCGGCAGCGGCGCATTGGCAGTGGCCGGTGACCTGATGGCCGCCTACGGGCCGGACAGCCGGATCGGCCGGACAGCCGCCGTCATGATGGGCAGCACGGAAACCACCTTCTACACCATCGCTGTCTACTTCGGCTCCGCCGGCATTATCCGCACCCGGCATACCGTTCCGGCGGCGCTGGCGGCGGATCTCACCGGCTTTCTCACTGCCGCCCTGTGCGTCCGGCTCTTTTTCGGCGCCTGACGCCAAATGTGCTGACGGCTGCCCTGCCTTACCGCCGCAGGGAAATCAACCGCTTCGTGGAAAGACGCAGGGGGCGCATCTTAACCGATGCGCCCCCTGCGTTATGTCTGTTTTTATCATTTCTCTGCTGTCCCGCAGGCTACCCGGCAGCCAGTAAAAGTTCCGCCTCGCTTTACAGCTGCTTGACGGTATAATACACCGCCAGCGCAAAGACCACCGCCGCCAGCGCCCACATTGCATAATAGGAAACGGCAGTCCCCAGAAAAGAGGCCAGCAGTGATGCGCCGGACAGGCCGCAGGCAACATATACCGGCAGGCGATCCGCCTTGGGAGGCAGAATCCGCCCCAGCTTACCGGAACGGGTCAGCCATGCAATGGCCGCCAGCAGAATCAGGTAAACGGCAACACACACCTTCACCGCCGTGCCCACATAGACGCTGGAGCCATACCGGCGGAAGCCCCACAGAACAAACAGGGACGCTCCCAGCACCGTCAGCGCCAGTGCGCATTCCCGGTCATAAAGACCCCAGAGGATGCCCAGCAGGCTGATGACCGGCACCACAATCGTCAGGAAAGACAGCGCCGCCATGTTCCAGCGCACCAGCAGTGCTGCGCCGCCTGCAAAGACGCCGGCTGCCGCCGCAAGCCAAAGAATCCTCCGGCGTTTGGGATCCTTCCGCAGAATCAGCGCACCCAGTACGCAGACCACCGCCACGCCGGCGCCGATGCCGCCCAGAAGCCACAGATAGTGGTCATACCAGGCAAACCGCGCCACATCGGAGTCCGCGTTCACATAAAACCGGCGGAGAATCAGCAGATACAGTTCTGCCACGCAGCCCGCCAGGAAAAATTTCATTGCCCCGTTCATAGGCTCGTCCTTCCGGACGGCCTTCTTGTTCGGATTCTTTGCCATCTATCAAAACCTCCAGGGTTATATTTCCCAGAATCGCGGGAAAGTCCCGCCGACACACTTTTACAGTATAGCAGACCTGTGTGGGTTTTGCAAGGAAAACCTTTCGGCCGGGGATGCTTCTCCCCTCCCCTGCGGGAGTCCGGCTGAAGTGCGCCGAATCCCCGCCCTGCCGGGACAGGAAAAGAGAGCCGGCGGCTCTCTTTTTCCGTTGCTCATCAGCCCCGCCCTGCGAAGTAGGCGCGCACTTCCAGCGCGTCGGACTCAATCTGGGCTTTCAGGGCGTCCAGCGAGTCGAAGCGAATCTCATCCCGGAGCCGCCGGTAAAACTCCACCCGGATGGACTGGCCGTACAGGTCGCCGTCAAAATCCAGCATCCAGGATTCCACGGTGAGGTCACTGCCGTTGTTGACGGTGGGACGGGTGCCCACATTGGTGACGGCGGCATAGCTGCTGCCGTCCGCCAGACAGACCCGGGCGGCGTAGACACCGTTCCCCGGCACCAGCACATGAGGCGGCGGCACCAGATTCACTGTGGGGACGCCGATGGTGTGGCCAATGCGGCGGCCATGGCGCACCGTCTGGGTCAGGATATGGGGGTGTCCCAGATACTCCATGGCCCGCTCCACCTGCCCAAGGCTTACCAGCCGGCGGATGTAGGTGGAACTGACGGTGATGCCGCCCACGGTGACCTCCGGGATGATGTCGCAGCCCAGTCCCAATTCCGCGCACTTGGCCTTCAGCAGTTCCGGCGTGCCCAGATTCTTCCGGCCGAAGCGGTGGTCGTGCCCCGCCACCAGATGGACGGCGTGGTACCGCTTCACCAGAATTTCCGTGACGAAATCCTCCCATGAGGTGTTCATCATCTCCCGGTCAAAGGGCACCATGATAACCTCATCCATGCCGTACAGGTTTTTGGCCAGCCAGACCCGGTCCTCCGGGGAGTTGATAAGGGGCACCGGCACGCCGGTGACCACCTCCTTGGGAGGCTGTGCAAAGGTGAACACCGCAGAGCGGACGCCCCGGCGGGCGGCTTCCTCGGCGGTGCGGCGCAGCAGTGCGCCGTGTCCCAGATGCACCCCGTCAAAAAAGCCCAGGGCGATTACTTTGGATTGTTCGGACATACTTACGCTCCAAAAAAATTCTTAATTGAAGTCAACGTGCCGCCCCGGGCACGGGAAAGGCAGAGGAAGCTGCCGTCCCTGCCGCGGACGCGGTAAAGCCCCTCCGGCAGTTCCGGGGCGGTGATGGGATTGCCGTTGCGGATGCGGGCTTCCTTCCCCGGGGAGGGCGGCGTATAAACCGGGCAGTCCATAAACATGGACTCCACCGGCCGCAGCAGGGCTTCTCCCCGGGTCTGCACCTCCTCAAGGGAAACCGCCTCCTCCAGCGTATACCCGGCGGCCATGGTGCGGCGGAGGCTGTACATGGTGCCGCCGCAGCCCAGCGCCTGCCCGAGGTCGTGGCAGAGGGTTCTCAGATAGGTGCCCTTGGAGCAGCGGCAGCGAAGCAGATAGTCCATTTCGCTCACCTGCTCCAGCAGTTCCAGTTCAAATACGGTGATGCTGCGGGGCTTGCGCTCCACCTCCCTGCCCTTTCGAGCCAGTTCGTAGAGTTTCTGCCCGTTGATTTTAATGGCGGAGTACATGGGGGGAATCTGCTGAAGGTTGCCGGTGAAGCGGGGAAGCATGGCCTCCACCTCCTGCCGGCCGACGCTGACAGGATGGGTTTCCAGCGTATCGCCGGAGGTGTCCTGGGTATTGGTCACCAGCCCCAGCCGCAGCCCGGCGATGTACTCCTTCTCCCCGTTTTCCGCAAACTCCACGGCTCGGGTGGCCTGTCCCACGAACACCGGCAGGACACCGGTGGCCATGGGATCCAGCGTGCCGCCGTGGCCGATTCGCTTTTCCTTCAGGATGCCCCGGAGTTTGGCGCAGACGTCCATGGACGTCCAGCCGGCGGGCTTATCCACAATAACAATGCCCTCAGGCATGGCGAACACCTCTCATTCTCTCGCAGGCAGACGCTTACGCTCGGAAATCCGGCGTAACCCGGGCAATGGCATCCAGCATCCGCTCCTCGGCCACCTCCCGGGAAACGCCGGTCAGCGTGGCGCCGGCGGCACGGGCGTGGCCGCCGCCGCCCAGCAATCGGCAGACCTCCGTGGCGTTGACCCGCTCCCCGGTGCGGAGGGAAAACTTCCACACGCCCTCGCCCAGTTCCCGCATGGTCACGGCGCAGTCCACCCCCTGAATCTGGGGGCCAAGGGCAGACAGATCCTCCGCGTCGCTTTCTGCGGCGTGGAACTTCTCCAGTAAGGCCCGGGGAACGGTCAGAACCGCTGCCCGTCCGCCGTCGTAAAATTTCGCGTCCGCCAGCATGGCGGCCTCCAGCTGCATCCGCACCCGGGACTTGGTCTGGAAAAACACCTTGTTGACCTTCCGGTAGTCGATGCCGGTATCCATCAGTTCCGCTGCGGCACGGTGGGTGGCGGCGGTGACGTTGGAGTAGATGAAGCCGCCGGTGTCGGTGGAAATGGCCACATACAGCGGCAGGGCGATTTCCGGCGTCACCGGGGTCAGTTCCCGGATGATGTCCAGCACCAGTTCCCCGCAGGCGGCGGCCTCCGGCCGGACAATGTTGGCCTTGCCGAAGCCCTCGAAGGAGGGGTGGTGATCCACGGCCAGATCCACCCTGTCCAGATACACGCCGGCATTGTCGGGAAACAGCCCCGCTGCGGCAATGTCCACAGACACCACCTTTTCCGGCGCAAAGCCCGCCGGGGCGGCATAGGGTTCAAAATACGGCGCCGTGTTCTCCGTCAGCCCGGGGTTGGGGAGGAGATACGCCGTTTTCCCCAGCGCCCGCAGGGCGGCGCACAGCCCGGCGGCGCAGCCCACCGTGTCCCCGTCGGGACGGATGTGGGTCAGAATCAGGACGCGGTCAAAGGAACGCAGCAGTTCCGCAGTTTCGGAAACGGTCAGCATCCCTTATTCCTCCTCCGGCAAAACGGCGTCGTTGTCGGGATTCACCGGCTTCACCTTTTCCGGATCCCGCAGGATTTCCAGAATGTGGGCGCCGTAGGCAATGGAATCGTCGGCGATAAACTGAAGTTCCGGCGTGTAGCGCAGCTGGAGGCTGTGCCCCAGTTCCCGGCGCAGGAAGCCGGAGGCGGACTTCAGCCCCTTCAGCACGTCCTTTTCCTGGGTCTTATCCAGTACGCTGACAAACACTCTGGCATAGCGCAGATCCCCGGTGGTATCCACCCGGGTAATGGAAACCATGCCCACCTGGGAAACCCGGGGATCCTTCAGGCGGCGCAGCAGTGCCGCCAACTCCCGCTGGATTTCCTCGTTGATGCGGCCGATACGGTTACTGGGCATAGAATGACCTCCTTTGAGTCGATGCAAAAGTCTGCCCGCTCAGGCGCGGGCCGTTCCCGCTTCCGCGGGACGCTGCCGGTTCAGCAGCCGATGCAGGCCGATGCCCAGCAGCAGGTTCAAAGTGTACACCACGGCATAGTAGAACAGGTGCCCCGGCCCTCTGTCCAGATAAGGCGCCAGGGTGTCGAACTCCCGGGTGACAATAACATTAATCAGGTATATTTCCAGACTGCCGGTGCCCACGATTCGCAGCAGGCGCCGCAGTCCCTCCGGCAGCTTCTCCACACACCACGCCGTTATCAGCGTCACCGGCACCAGCTGGGCGCCGATGAGGTAGCAGGGGGAGATGTAGAGCACATTCTTAAGCCGCAGGACGGTGACGACCCAGCCTGCCGCACTCCCGGCGGCCCAAGTCGCCGCATGACGGCCTGTCAGGGGCTGATGCTCCGCAAGGCAGCGGCCTATCAGCATTCCCATGGCAAAGGCGGGAATCCGGCACACGAAGTCCTCGGTGTAGTTCAGGTGAACCGGAATCGTCAGGCGGTAAATCAGATAGGAAACCGGAAACATGGCGGCGGTCAGCCAGCCGGGGCGGCGGCTGCGGCGCAGAAATCCGGCGTAAAAGGGAGAAATCAGATAAAAGGCCAGCACGGAGGGGATATACCAGTTGAAGGCCCTCTCAATGCGGAACCAGTAGTACACGGCGGAGAGGTTCCATGCCAGTACGCCCCAGCCGATCCTGCCCCGGAGAACCAGATACAGGCTGTACAATCCCACCACCAGCCAGAAGGTTGGCAGCACCCGCCTTGCCCGCCGGAGATAATACCGGGAGAGGGGCTGTTCTGGAGTGCGGTGCAGGGAAAGGTACAGCCCCATGGCAGAGAGCAGGATGAACACGTCCACGCCGGCGAAGCCCAGCTGTTTGAAAGCGTCCAGCGGGAAGAAATGGAATTTGAAGGGATAGGCGTGGAACAGCATCACCCAAAGGGCTGCAAGCCCCATCAGTTCCGGGCGGCAGCGGCTCAGTCGTTGGTATGCCTCCATAGGTTCTCCTCCTGAAACGAGTGAAATACCGGGCGGCGGCATAGCCGCCGCCCGGTCAGAATGTCTGTATGCGCAGGGAATTGCGCTCAGCGGGGCACCTCTTCCATGGTGTAGGCCTCGATGATGTCTCCCAGCTTGATGTCGTTGAACTTATCCACGGTCAGGCCGCACTCGTAGCGCTCCTTGACCTCCTTGACGGAGTCCTTGAACCGCTGGAGGGAGCCGAGAGTGCCCTCGTGCACCACGATGCCGTCCCGCACCACCCGGACGGAGCAGTCCCGGCGGATGACGCCGTCCTGCACATAGCAGCCGGCCACGGTGCCCACGGAGGAAACCTTGTAGGTTTCCCGCACCTCGGCATGACCCAGCACCGCTTCCTGATACTTGGGTGCCAGCATGCCCTTCATGGCGGCCTCGATTTCGTCAATGGCGTCGTAGATGACGCGGTACATCCGCATATCCACGTTCTGCCGTGCCGCGCTGTCCCGGGCGGTGGCGTCCGGACGGACGTTGAAGCCCACGATGATGGCGTTGGAGGACGCGGCCAGCATCACGTCGGACTCGTTGATGGCGCCTACCGCGCCGTGGATGACCCGGACGTTGACCTCGTCGTTGGACAGCTTTTCCAGAGAGGCCTTCACCGCCTCCACGCTGCCCTGCACGTCGGCCTTGACGATGAGCGCCAGTTCCTTGCGCTCACCGGACTTAATCTGGTCAAACAGGTTCTCCAGAGAAACCTTCTGCACCGGTGCGGCGGCCTTGGCACGTTCTTCCGCCTTGCGCTGCTCCACCAGTGCACGGGCCATGCGCTCGTCGGCCACGGCGAAGAAGGGAGCGCCGGCGGTGGGTGCCTCGGACAGGCCGGCAATCTCCACAGGGACGGAGGGGCCGGCTTCGGTAAGGCGCTCGCCCTTGTAGTTGGTCATGGTGCGGACACGTCCCACGGAGGTGCCGGCAATGATGATGTCTCCCTGCTTCAGGGTGCCGTTCTGCACCAGCAGGGTGGCTACGGGGCCGCGGCCCTTGTCCAGCCGGGCTTCGATGACGGTGCCCTGACCGGCGCGGTTGGGATTGGCCTTCAGCTCCTGCACCTCCGCCAGCAGCACCAGATTCTCCAGCAGGTTGTCGATGCCGATGTGCTTCTTGGCGGAAATCTTGCACACGATGGTTTCGCCGCCCCACTCCTCAGGCACCAGACCGTATTCCGTCAGCTGCTGCATGACCCGGTCGGGGTTGGCGTTTTCCTTATCGATCTTGTTGACGGCCACGATAATGGGGATGCCGGCGGCCTTGGCGTGGTTGATGGATTCCACGGTCTGGGGCATGATGCCGTCGTCCGCCGCCACCATCAGGATGGCGATGTCCGTCACCATGGCGCCCCGGGCACGCATGGAGGTGAAGGCCTCATGACCCGGAGTATCCAGGAAGGTGATGGGCTTGCCGTTGATCTGCACCTGATAGGCGCCGATGTGCTGGGTGATGCCGCCGGCCTCCCCGGCCGCCACGGAGGTATTCCGGATGGTGTCCAGCAGGGAGGTCTTGCCGTGGTCAACGTGACCCATCACCACCACAACGGGGGCGCGGGGCACCAGATCCTCGGGACGGTCCTCGGTGGTGTCGATGAGCTTTTCCTCAATGGTGACCACCACTTCCTTCTCCACCTTGCAGCCCAGCTCCTCTGCCACGAAGGAGGCGGTGTCGAAGTCGATAATCTGGCTGAGAGAGGCCATGATGCCGTTTTTCATCAGGCACTTGACCACCTCTGCGCCGGTCTTTTTCATGCGGCTGGCCAGCTCGCCCACGCTGATCTCATCGGGGATCTGCACCTTGACGGGGGTCTTCTTGGCGATTTCCAGCTGGAGCCTGCGCATCTTCTCCGCCTCGTCCTGACGGCGCTTGTTGGAGAAGACCTGACCGCCCTGACGACCCTTGTTATTGCGGAACTTCTCCTTGCCGCCCTTCTGGGACATCCGCTCGCCCCGCTGGCCCCCCAACTCTTCCAAACGCTGGTCATACTTGGCCAGATTCACGTCGCCGCCCTTGCGGGTGTCCACCAGCTTCTTCTCGGGCACCCGGGTGGTGGGCTGCGCCGTGGCAGTGGACTTATGCAGCTTCTGCATGGGCTGCACCGGCTGGGTCTGCTGAGGCTGAGCGGGCTTCTGGGCAGGATGGGCAGGCTTCTGTGTCGTCTGTGCCGGCTTCTGTGCAGGCTGGGCAGGCTTTGCCTGCGCTGCCGGAGCGGGTTGCTGGGCGGGCTTTGCCGCAGGCTGCGTGGGCTTCTGCTGGGGTGCGGCAGGCTTTGCCGCCTGCGGTGCCGGAGCGGGCTGTGCCTTGGGGGCTTCCTGCTTGGGAGGCTCCGGCTTCTTCGGCTCGTCGGCGTAAATGGCGGCGATGCTGGCCACCTGATTGTTCTGGGTCAGATGCTCAAAAATGATGGACAGTTCCCGGTCCTCCAGCGCCTGCATATTGCTCTTGGGCGCGGTGGCGTATTTGTCCAGAATTTCGGTAATTGCCTTGGCGGGAAGACCGAAGTCCCGCGCCACATCTCTTACTCTGTATTTTTCAATAGCCAATCAAAACACCTCGTTCATCTCCAACCCGGGGGGCTGGGCGTATACGTCAATAGGAAACCCACATGGGACGGCTCAGCCCTCCTTTTTCCGGAAGGAGCCTTTGCCCTTTTTCACCGGGCGGCTGTGGGCGTATGGATTCGGGTTTCCCCCGGGTCTGGGACGGTTGCTTTTACGGGAGCCGCCGCTCCGGGACGGCTGTCCGGTTCTCTTTCCGGTTCCGCGGAAGGATGCCTCCTCTTTTCCGGCAGGCTTCCGCCCATCGGAACTGCCCTGTCCTTCGCCGTACCGGCGGCCGGCAGGCTTTTTATGAGGGCTTTCAGCGGCGGGCTTTGGGCGGGCACTGCTGCCGGAGGGCTTTCCGGCATCGCTCCGGCTTCCGTCTGTGCCGGCTTCTGCGGTTTTTCCGTCGGTGCCGGCGTTTTCCCGTTTGGGATGCTTGATTCCCCGGCGGAGATTCTTTTCGTGTTGGGCCGCCTCGCTTTTCCGCTCCGCCGCCCGTTTGGCCTTCAGTTCCAGCCGGGCCAAATCCTCGTCGTACTTCTCCGGTTCCAGTTCCGCCAGCCGACGGACAACCGCCGCCGCCAGTCCGATGTCCGTCACGGCGGCGATGGCCGCAGAGCCGCGGCCCACGGCCTGCCCCAGTTCCCGTCTGGTAAACGGCACTCTCAGCCAGATGCACTGGCCGGTTTCCGCAAACCGCTGTGCCCGGCGGGCGGTGTTGTCTGCGGCGTCGGAGGCCAGCAGAATCAGCCGGGCATCCCGCGCCCGGGACACAGCCTCCACCGGCTCCTCGCCGACTTCCAGATTCCGTCCCCGGAGGCACAGGCCGATGAGGGAGAGAATCTGGTCATTCCTGTCCATTCTGCGCCTCCAGTTCCGCCTCCATGGCGTCATAGACCTCCGGAGGAATGGCTGTGCCGAAGGCACGTTCCAGCGCTCTGGATTTCCGCGCCTTCTTCAGGCACTCCACGCTGCGGCACACATAGGCGCCACGGCCGGGCTTTTTTCCCACGAAATCCAGACTGACGGCTCCCTCCGGGGATCTGACCACCCGCAGCAGGCTCTTTTTATCCTTCATCTCCCGGCAGCCGACGCACTGGCGCTGGGGGATTTTTTTCACCTTTTGCATCAAGACAGCCCTCCCTTACACGTGGCGCGGCTCCCCGCGCCGGGTCTGATTATTTTCCGTTCCTCCCGTTCAGCCACAGGGACAGCAGGCTCAGTCCCACTGCCAGCCCGCAGAGGAGGAAATACAGCCAGCTCATTCTGCGGCGGCTTCGTCTCCGTCCCGATAACTCTCCGGCTTGATGTCAATCTTGTAGCCGGTGAGGCGGGCGGCCAGACGGGCGTTCTGTCCCTCCTTGCCGATGGCAAGGGACAGCTGGTCATCCGGAACGATGACCCGGCAGGCCTTGCCCTCTTCCGCCATGATGACGTCCACCACGTCGGAGGGTGCCAGGGCGGCGGCGATGAACTGGGCGGGATCCTCGCTCCACTTGATGATGTCGATTTTCTCTCCCCGCAGTTCTTCCACGATGTTGGCCACCCGCTGCCCTCTGGGGCCTACGCAGGCGCCGATGGGATCCACATTCTCGTCGGCAGACCAGACGGCCATCTTGGTACGGCTGCCGGCCTCCCGGGCGATGGACTTCACCTCCACGGTGCCGTCGTAAATCTCGGGCACCTCCAACTCAAACAGCCGCTTGACAAGGCCGGGGTGGGTGCGGGAAATCAGAATCTGGGGGCCCCGGGTAGAGCGGCGGACGTCCACCACATAGACCTTGACGTGCTGGCCTTCCACCAGTTCCTCGCCGGGAACCTGCTCACCGGCGGTCAGCAGTGCCTCGGTGGACTCCGTGCCGGTGCCGATCCGCAGGGTCACGGCGTTGGTGCGGGGATCGATCCGAATCACCACGCCGGTGAGAATCTCATGCTGCTTGCTGTTGAACTCGTCGTACACCATGCCCCGCTCGGCCTCCCGCAGGCCCTGAATAATGACCTGCTTGCCGTTGCCTGCAGCGATGCGGCCGAACTCCGTGTTGTCCACGGGGATGTTTACAATATCCCCCACTTCATACTTTGCGGAGATGGCCTTGGCGTCCTGAATGGGGATCTCGTTGAAGGGATCCACATAGTCCTCTTCCTCCACCACGTTCTTCTGGACGTACATTTTCAGGGTCTGGTGTTCCTCGTCCACGTCCACAATCACGTTCTCCACGTCCTTGTGATCCCGCTTGTAGGCGGTGGTGACGGCCTGAATGATTTTATCCATCATAAAGGTCTGGGGAATGCCGCGCTCCTTTTCCAGCATGGCCAGCGCCGCGAAGATCTCCGGGATGTTCATGCCCGGAGCCTCCTTCACCTTTTTCTTGCCTCTCATTGCGATTCTCCTTTTACTTTATACGTCTTTTTTCAGACAGGGATAACGATTCAAAATTCCACCCGCAGGCGGCACAGGGCGATGTCCTTCTTTCCGAAGGTGTAGGTGCTGCCGTTCAGATCCACGGTAACGCTGCCGTCGGCCTCGTCATAGGCGGTCAGGGTGCCGGGAAATTCCTTCCGGCCGTCCACCGGCTTGTAGAGTTTCACCAGCACGGGGCTGCCCAGATACCGCAGGAAATCGGCGGGACGCTTCAGTGCCCGCTCCGCCCCGGCGGAGCCAACCTCCAGGGTGTAGCTGCCCTCGATGGGGTCTGCCTCGTCCAGCAGGTCACTCAGCTGCCGGGAGATGGCCTCGCAGTCCAGAATATCCACGCCGCCCTCCTTGTCGATGAGGACCCGGAGATACCAGGTGCCGGCCTCCTTCACATATTCCAC
>CAKUBJ010000026.1 GCA_934636905.1 uncultured Dysosmobacter sp.
GCTACCACAGGGATATGGATCGCTGCCGCGGAGTGATGGAGACATCATGAGAGGGTTTGAACAGGCGATATCGAACAGCAAGGTATCATCTAACGCGATTTCACCGCCCTGTGAAGCTAAAGCTTGAACGGCAGGGCGGGCTGCTTCGGCAGGGCGCCCGTGAATCAGGACTTCTCCGCACCGGCACCGGGCGGGAGGTCTTTTGTTTTGCTCTGCCGGGAGGCAGAAATACCGGGCAGACTGCCCGGAAAGGAGGTCGCGCAATGTTTGAAATGGAAAACCGTGGGGAACTGATCGAAAAAATTGAGGATCTGGTTAACCGAAAACGATATACGGAACTGCGGGATCTCCTGCTGCCCATGGAGCCGGCGGACATCGCCATTCTGGCAGACGATCTGGACGACGAAAAAACCCTGCCCCTGCTGTTCCGGCTGCTGCCCAAGGAGCAGGCGGCGGAGGTGTTCGTGGAACTGGAAAGCGACCAGCAGGAACTGCTGATCCGCGGCTTTTCCAACACGGAACTGAAGGAAGTGCTGGACGAGCTGTATCTGGACGATACCGTTGACATCGTGGAGGAAATGCCTGCCAACGTGGTCAAGCGGATTCTCAAGCACTCCGACCCGGATATGCGCAAGAGCATCAACGAAATCCTCAAATACCCGGAGGATTCCACCGGCTCCATCATGACCACGGAGTATGTGGATCTGAAGGAAACCATGACGGTGTCAGACGCCCTGAAGCGCATCCGCCGCACCGGCCCGGATAAGGAAACCATCAACGTCTGCTACGTCATTGACGAGCGGCGCTGCCTCATCGGCGTTCTCTCCATCCGCACCCTGCTGCTGGCGGAGGAGGACGACATCATCGGGGACATCATGGAGCGGAACTTCATCTCCGTCCGGACGCTGGACGACCAGGAGGAAACCGCTCAGGCGCTGAGCAAATACGACTTCCTGGCCCTTCCCGTGGTGGACACGGAAAACCGTCTGGTGGGCATTGTCACCGTTGACGATGCCATCGACGTTCTGCAGGAAGAAACCACGGAGGATATGGAAAAGATGGCGGCCATGCTGCCTACCGACAAGCCCTACCTCCGCACCAGCGCCTTTGAAACCTTCAAATCCCGGATTCCGTGGCTGCTGCTGCTGATGATTTCCGCCACCTTCACCGGGCAGATTATCTCCAGCTTTGAGGACGCCCTCAGCGCCTTCACCATCCTCACTGCCTATATCCCCATGCTGATGGACACCGGCGGCAACTGCGGCTCTCAGGCCAGCGTCACGGTAATCCGCGGCATCTCTCTGGGGGACATCGAGTTTTCCGACCTGCTTCAGGTGGTCTGGAAGGAGTGCCGGGTGGCGGTGCTGTGCGGCACGATTCTGGCCGGCGCCAACTTCGTCAAGCTGATGCTGCTGGACCGGCTGGTATTCCACAATCCCATCACCGTCACCGTGGCTTCCGTCATCTGCCTGACGCTGGTGTGCACGGTGTTTGCCGCCAAGATTGTAGGCTGTATGCTGCCGCTGCTGGCCAAGAAAATCGGCTTTGACCCCGCCGTCATGGCCTCCCCCTTCATCACCACCATTGTGGATGCCCTGTCCCTGCTGATTTACTTCCGCTTCGCCTCCCTGCTGCTGGGGATCTGACAGGCAAATTCAAAAGGCGTGACCTCTCGGTCACGCCTCAGCGTGTCGAAAAAGTCTTTTCGCCCCGCTGAGCCAGTTTTCAGAACTTTATAAAAGTTCTGAAAACTGCAAATTTTAATGGCGCAGGACACCCCTCTTGGGTTATCTACGCGCTAAGAGCCGCCGCTTTACGGCGGTTGCGCTCCGAAACGCGCCTGCGGGCGCAGTCCCGCACACACCCTTCCTTACCGCCGCAGAGGATTTACCGCTTAATCGACAGTCTCAAAAGGTGTGACCTCTCGGTCACGCCTTTTCTCTGTTCTTATCTTATTCATCTTTCCGGCACGCCGGCTTCTCACTTTTTGGGCTGGCCGTAGGTTCGGAAGCGTTCCAGCGCCTCCTCCATCTGGCTGTCTGACAGGATATGGGGTGTTCCCGCCGCCATGGCCCGCCACTGAAGTTCCGCCGTAAATTCCAAATCCCGTGCCAGGGCGAATGCCTTCGGCAGGCTCTCCTCCCAGACCACCAGACCGTGGTTGGCCAGCAGCACCGCCTTTCCGTCTCCGCAGGTGTCCACGGCGGCTTCCGCCAGCGCTGGTGTGCCGAACAGGCGGTAGGGTGCCACCGGCACCCGGGGCACCCCGGCGGCGGCAATGGCGTAATGCACCGCCTCCAGCGGCCGGCCGAGGCAGGCCAGCACCGTACAGTACACGGAATGGGTATGAATCACCGCCCGGGCTTCCGGGTGGCGGCGGTAGAAGCCCCCGTGCAGCGCCCACTCGCTGGTGGGCTTCCGCGCCCCCTCCGTTTCATGGCCGTCGGGGGTCATCAGGACAATGTCCGCCGGGGTAATGGCTTCATATTCCATCCCGGAGGGGGTAACGGCCATGACCCCCTCCTCCGGCACATAGACGCTGAGGTTCCCGCTGGTGCCCACGGACAGCCCCGCCTGGCTCATCCGGCGGCCGTATTCCGCCAGCAGGCTCCGTTCCCGTTCCAGCTTCACAGGTTCCCCTCCCTCCTTTTCAGGCGGCTGCCCCGCCACAGGGAGGGGGCAAACAGCAGCAGCATGGGGAAAATTTCCAGCCGCCCCGCCAGCATATCAAAACTCAGCAGCAGCTTGGACGCCGGCGAAAATGCGGCGAAGCTGCCCATGGGGCCTACCATGCCCAGCCCGGGCCCGATGTTGTTGATGCAGGAGGCCAGCGCCGTAAAGGTGGACAGCAGGTCAAAGCCCTCCAGACTCAGCAGCAGCCATGAAATGCCAAACAGCAGCATATACAGGGAGAAATAGGCCTGCACGCCCCGCACCTGCTTTTCCGGCAGGGCGCGGCCCTCCATCCGCACCCGGATGACTGCGTTGGGGTGCAGCATTTTTCTCATGTCCGCAAAGGCCGCCTTGGCCATGGTCACAATCCGCGTTACCTTCAGGCCGCCGCCGGTGGAGCCGGCGCAGCCGCCGATGAACATCAGCAGCACCAGCACCGTTTTGGCATAGCCCGGCCACTGGTCGAAATTCACCGTGGCGTAGCCTGTTGTGGTGATGATGGAGGAAACCTGAAAGAACGCGTGCCGCAGGGAGGTGCCGACGCTGCCGTAAATATGCAGGATATTGGCGGCAATGGTGACGGTGGAGAATCCCACAATCCCCAGATAGGCCCACAGTTCCTCGGATTTCAGCACATCCCGGAAGCGCCCCGCCAGCAGGAAGAAGTACAGGTTGAAGTTCACGCCGAAAGCCAGCATTCCCACGCCGGTCACAATGTCCAGATAGGTGCTCTCATAGGCGCCGATGCTCAGCGCCCGGCTGGAAAAGCCGCCGGTGCCGGCGGTGCCGAAGGCGTGGACGCAGGCGTCAAAGAGATTCATGCCTCCCAGAAGCAGCAGGAGAATCATCACCGCCGTCATGGCAAAATAGATGCCATAGAGGATTTTGGCGGTGTCGCTCATGCGGCTCACCAGCTTCCCCGCCGTGGGACCGGGCATTTCCGCCCGGAGGATGTGCATGGTGTGGCCGTCGCTCATGGGCAGGATGGCCATCACAAACACCAGCACGCCCATGCCGCCTACCCAGTGGGTAAAGCTCCGCCACAGCAATCCGCTCCGGCTGAGAATCTCCACATCCGTCAGAATGGATGCACCGGTGGTGGTAAAGCCGGAAACCGTTTCAAAAAACGCATCCACATAGTGGGGAATGTCCCCGCTGAGCACAAAGGGCAGCGCCCCGAAGGCCGACATCAGAATCCATGCCAGCGCCACGGCGGCGAAGCCGTCCCGGGCGTAGAGGGCGGTGCGCTCCGGGCGGCGCCGGCTCAGCAGCCCGCCCCACAGCACCAGCAGCCCCATGGTCACCAGCCACGGCAGCAGGGATTCCCCGTACAGCAGCGCCGTCACCAGCGGCAGCACCAGCAGTCCCGCCTCCGTCAGCAGAATCCGCCCCAGCACGAAGCCAATCATCCGTAAATTCATGGCCGCCCCCTCTTATTCCGGCATCAGGATATCGTGGATATCCTGAAGAGCGGCGTCCTGGGTGACGACGATGACGTCATCCCCCACGCAGATGGTGTCGCTGCCGCCGGGAATCAGGATTTCCCCGTTCCGGCGGACAATCCCGGCAATCAGCACGCCGGGCTTCAGCTTCAAGTCCCGCAGAGGCGTATCCGCCAGCGTCACGTCTCCGTCCACATGAAATTCCAGTGCCTCCACGGCGCCCCCCACCAGCCGGTGCAGGGTCTTGATCCGGGAACCGGCGGCGCACTCCATGGCCCGGATGTACTGGACAATCAGTTCCGTGGTCACGTCCCGGGCGGACACCACGCTGTCGATCATCCCCTCGCTGCTGACCAGATCCATCAGGGAGCGGCGGTTGATTTTGGCCACCACCTTGCACCCCTCCGTCTGCCGGGAAGCGCAGATGGCCATGAGGATGTTGGCCTCGTCGATGCCCGTCAGCGCCACAAAGGCGTCCGTCTGCTCGATGCCCTCCTCCGCCAGCAGTTCGCTGTCGGTGCCGTCCCCCATAATCACCAGCGCCCGGGGCAGCTGCTCGCTGATTTGAGTGCAGCGGCTCTCGTTCTGGTCGATGATTTTCACGCGCATTCCCATGTGCAGCAGTTCGTCCGCCAGATAGTAGCACATCTTGCTGGCGCCCACAATCATCACCGTGGAGGCCTTCTTCCGGAACACTCCCAGATACTGGAAAAAGGCGGACAGCTGATCCGGCGCAGCGGTAACGTAAATCTTGTCCCCGCTGCTGAGCTGGAAATCGCCGGAGGGAATGGTGGTTTCCCCCTTCCGGGACACGGCGCAGATCAGCACCCGCGCCCGGGCGTTCTTGTAGAGATCCAGCAGGCGCACGCCGTGAAGGGCGGAGCCTTCCGGCAGGCGGTATTCCACCAGTTCCAGCCGCCCCTTGGAAAAGGACTCCAGCTTCATGGCCGCCGGGAAGCGCAGCACACGGGCAATCTCATGAGCCGCTGCCTTTTCCGGATTGATGGACATGGTCAGCCCCAGTTCCCCCCGCATGAAGCGCAGCTGCGTTTCATACTCCGGGTTGCGGATCCGGGCGATGGTGTGTGCCACCCCCAGCTTCTTCGCCACAAGACAGGCCAGAATATTGATTTCGTCGCTGGAGGTGGTGGCAATCAGCAGGTCGGCCCGGCCCACCTCCGCCTCCTTCTGTACCTCGTAGCTGGCGCCGTTGCCGCAGACACCCATGACATCATACACATTGATGATATTCTCAATCAGGCGCGGCTCCTGATCGATGACCGTAACGCGGTGCTCCCGGATCAGCTGGGCGGCAAGGCTTGTGCCCACCTTGCCCGCGCCTACAATGATGATCTGCATACTGCTCCTTTCCGGCTTCTGTGCCGTCCGTCTGGTTTCGTCGATGATAACCCGGCGCCGCCGCCATGGCAAGCCCTCTCCGGGATTCTTAACGGAAAATTTCCTCCGGGATCCGGATATCCTCCTTCGGCACCTTCTCCCAGTCAAAGTCCGCCAGCAGCGCCGCCGGCGTTTTGGGAGCCGCCGAGGGATTGAAGCCCGCCAGAAACGCCAGCCGCCCCAGAATCTCCTCCGGAGGCAACTGCTGCAGGCTGTCCAGCCCCACGGAGCCGTCCCGCTTGGAAAGGCGCTTTCCCTCCGCCGTCAGCAGCAGGGGGAAGTGCCGGAACCGGGGCGGCGTCAGCCCCAGCAGATGGTAAAGATACAGCTGCCGGGGGGTGGAGGAGAGCAGGTCGGCCCCCCGCACCACCTCCGTCACGCCCATGGCGGCGTCGTCCGCCACCACGGCCAGCTGATAGGCAAACATCCCGTCCGACCGCCGCAGGAGGAAATCCCCGCAGTCCGCCGCCAGATTTTCCTCATACCATCCCATATGGCCGTCCTGAAAGCCCCATACCTCCTCCGGTACCTTCAGGCGCAGGGCAGGGCGGCGGTGTCTGCTCTTTTCCGCAATCTCCGCCGCCGTCAGGCAGCGGCAGGTGCCGGCGTAAACCGCCTGCCCATCCTCCCGATGAGGGGCGGAGGCGGCGTGCAGTTCTGCCCGGGTGCAGAAGCAGGGGTAAACCAGCCCCATCCCCTGCAATTTTTCCAGCGCCGCCTGATAAAACGCGGTGCGCTCACTCTGATAATACGGCCCCGTCCCGCCGTCCTTTCCGGGGCCCATGTCCCAGTCCAGTCCCAGCCACTGCAAATCCCGCTCCAGCTGTTCCCCATAGCGGCGGGGACAGCGGGCGGTATCCAAATCCTCCACCCGCAGCAGAACCTTTCCCCCCGCCTGCCGGGCGGAAAGCCATACCAGCAGGGCGCACAGCAGGTTGCCCAGATGCAGCCGTCCGCTGGGAGAGGGGGCAAACCGTCCCACCGTTTCCATATGCGCCCCTCCTTCCGGGCATTCTATCTGGTGCGATTATACTCCTTTCCCCTCCCCAAGGCAAGTACTCCCGCAGGCCGGTTTCAGATATTCGGAAAAGCAAAGGCCGGAACGCGTTACGTTCCGGCCTCAGCGTGTCGAAAAAGTCTTTTCGCCCCGCTGAGCCTGTCTTCAGAACTTTATAAAGTTCTGAAGACAGTAGATTTTAATGGCGCAGGACACCCCTCTTTGGTTTCCCGCGCACACTCTTCCTTACCGCTAAGGGAAAATCTAACGCTTTATCGACAACAAAGGCCGGAACGCGTTGCGTTCCGGCCTGCATCTGCTGAATAATCTGTCAAATCATTGCATTGTGCGTTCCGCGGCTCCGGGCTTTGCCGCTTCGGCATCCATCCTCCGTCCCGGTTACTCGATTTCCAGATGGACGGTTTCATGGAACTGCGGCTCCACCAGACCGGGCAGTTCCACGGCGTCGGTGAAGTACAGGTTCTTCACATACTGCTGCAGCAGGGACACCACATAGGGGTGGGGGCGCTCGTCCGGGCGCCGGGCAGCCACCGTCACCACCGCCGTTTCCGGCCGGAGTTTTTCCAGCAGCTTCCGGGATGTGGAGTCAAAAGAGGCGTGGTGGGGCACCTTGAGAATGTCGCAGGGGGTCAGGTTCACCGTTTCCCACACATGGGCATAGGCATCGCCCCCCAACACGATTTCCTTCCCGTGGTAATACAGCCGCTGGCGCAGGGAGCACACGTTCATGGACTTCGCCCAGCGCACCAGATCGTAGCCGTTCTGCTCCCCGGCGTAGGCGGCGTCGTAGATCTCCTTCTGCCGCCGGTACAGCGCCGGCTCCCCGCAGAGGATGTCCATCCTCAGTGCCGGGGTCAGCTGAAGGGACACGGTTTCCGTCCCCGGCAGCAGGCGGAAGCGTTCAATCCGTCCCGGGTGGGTCTGCAATGCCCGGGTGTAAAGCTGGATGCACAGGAGGGCGTTTTTCGCAGCCTTGGGCAGGCCGTTATCCGGCCGGAGCGGCTCCAGATCCGGGACGTTTTCCGGCGGCAGATAGGTGGTGACAAACTCCCCCACCGTCACCGCGTCCAGCACCCGGCCAAGGCCGCCGATGTGATCCCGGTGGAAGTGGGTGGCCAGTGCCAGATCCAGATGCTCCACGCCCAGCTTCCGCAGGAAGTCCCCGGCGTAAATCCGCCGGGAGCGGGGATCCAGTTCCCCCGGATGGTCGTCCCGCACCAGACAGTCGTGGCCGAAGTCCACCATCATGGCAAAGTCCTGCCGCCCGTCGTTGATTTCCCGGATGAGAATGGAGTCGCCGTTGCCCACGTTGATAAAGTCCAAAGCCAGCATATACAGTTCCCCTCCCGTTTGGTTGTTCTAACGATACCATCGATTGACAAGGGCAGACACGGTTTTGCCGGAGCAGAAATGTGCCCAGGCAAGGAAAGACCCGCAGGGAATACTGCCGTATTCTCAAGGGGCTTGACGCGGTATGGGGACATTTCTGCCCGTCAAAACCGTGTCTGCCCTTGTCAATCGATGGTATCATACCGCGTGAACGTTTACAATGGGGAATCCAAGGCTGTGCCTGCCAAAAATTTTTACAGGATTTTGACGGTTTTCACAAGAACGCCGGAAAGGAGCGCTGCTCCTTTCCGGCGGAGACTGTCGATAAAGTGGTAAGTTTTCTGCAACGGTAAGGAAGGGTGTGCGCGGGAAACCCAAGAAGGGTGTCCTGCGCCATTCAAACCTACAGTTTTCAGAACTTTTGTAAAGTTCTGAAAACTGGTTCAGCGGGGCGAAAAGACTTTTTCGACACGCTGCGCCGGAAAGGAGCGCTGCTCCTTTCCGGCGTTCAACGTGTTAAAATGTCGTTTCGCTCCGCCGGTTCGGTTCTTATGCCGTCTGCTCTGTCCCGGAAGCCTGCGGAGCCGTTTCCGCCGGAAGTGCCGTGCTGGTGTCAGTCTCCGGCTCCCCCGTTTCGTTTTCCGCCGCAGGCGCCGCCGGCGGGGCGGCAACGGCCCGGTTGTCCACCTCAATTTTCTGCGCCGTAATCCACTGGGTGCCGCTCCTCCAGTAAACGGTAACGGTGTCCCCCACGTTCAGCAGCGGGGCTTCCGGCACCTGCGCGGCGCTGACGTACACGGAGAATCCGCTCTCTCCCTCAAAGCGGAGGTAGTAGACGCTGGTGCCCTCAATGACGGCGCTGCGGATTTCCACAATGGTGCCCTTCGTCTCCCAAAGTTCCTGCTCCTCCGCCGGCACCTCGGCGTCGGCACCGTCAATGATGCCATTATTCAGCAGGGTTTTCCGGTAGTTTTCCTCGCAGTCCGCCACGGTCTGGCCGGTTTCCACGATGTTGTACTGCTGGACATTCACCATGGCGTACATCTTCACCAGACCGTCCTCACCCTTCAAAGCCATAAAGTAGGTGGGCTGGTCGGCGATATTCAGCAGCAGGGGGAAGGTGGCGGAATAGCGCATCTGCTGCACCTGACTCTGGGCGGAACTCTTCGCCGAGGTTTCCGTGGCGCCGGCGCAGGGATAGAACCGGGTTTCCTTGGTCCGCTGGTTGGTGAGGATAAAGCCGATGTTGGACTGGTCGCTGGTAACGGAGGTCACGCCGGTGTACATATACACATCGTCATTGATGGCGATATAGTTCCAGCCGTCCGTGGTCAGCGTCACGTCCCGCTGCCCCAGATAGGCGTTGAGGAAGCCGTTGTGGTACTGGCCGTAATAGTCGTACTGCTCCATGATGATGTCGGAGGAGTACAGGCGGTCTACCCAGGTGGGCACATCCTCATAATATTGGCTCTCACCGCTGACGGCGTTCACCAGCACCGCCCCCTGAATGTCCGTGCCGCCGAAGAGGCCGATGCGCTTGACAATCCGTGGGCACACCCAGTAGGGGGTGCCCTCCTCGTCAATCTCAAACACCGGGTCGTCGAACATCATGGTGGGATAGCGGAACCGCAGGTGACGGTAGAGATTCCGGCTGAAGTGCTCCGCCGTGGTGTACTTCATGCCCTCGTCCAGCCGCACCACCTCCGCCTCCTGGGTCACCATGTCGATAACCAGGTAGGCCGGCAGGCCGTTGGCGCGGTTGGTAAACCACTTGATGATGTCCCCGTAGGCCAGACTGGTGACCCGGACGGGACGTCCCTTATAGTTGATCTGGGTGTAGTTGGGGAGAATCTCAAACTGGGACACCATGTCCGCCAGTTCCCCCAGCTTCCGGCTGCCCAGCCGGGCGGCGGAGTCGCTGTCCAGCATGGGAATCTGGTCGTAGCGAATCTCCTCCACCTCCGAGGCGAAGTCGCCGGTGGTCAAAGGCAGGAGCCTGCTGTAGGCCCCGGCCCGCAGCACCACCCAGGAGGCAATGGAGCCTACGGCAATGGCGGCAATCAGGGCAATGACCACAAAAAAGGGAACCGTACACTGCTTTTTCACAAACCGGAAGTATCCGCCGGCGCCGGTGCCCTGAAAACCGGAGGTCAGCACCGCGCAGCCGCAGTACACGGCGCACAGCAGGAAGAGGAAGAAGTAAAATTCCTCCGCATGGGGATTCAGCGCCGGCAGTTCCAGATAGAAGAACACCAGCCCCACCACCGCCGTGACGGCAAGATTGATAAGCGTCCGGGTAAAGGGCGTCCCGATGGGTTTCCGGGGCTTCCGCTCCCGCTGAGGGCGCTGGGTATAGTCCGGCTGCGGTTCCTGACCGCCGGGCTGCCAGCCGCCGGGATTGAAGCCGCCGAAGTTGAAAATAAATGGCATAGCCGTATTCCTTTCCGCAGATACACTGCCTCCCGCCCGGGAGCATGATTCCGCCTTCCCGGGGGATGGCGGGCGTTTCCCCGCCGCTGATATGATGATAGCACCGGAATGTGAACAAATCAAGGATGCCGGTTCCCGGATGCCCCCGTTATCCCGGCAGCTTCACGGAGCCGTAGGTTTCGGAAAATTCGCCGTCCACCAGAAAGCGCACGCTGTCCACCGCTTCCAGCGACAGAAGGCTCCGGCGCAGGGACGCCACGGCGGTTTCCAGTGCCGCCGGCTCCGGCTGCCCCTCCAGCAGTGCTGAGGACAGGCTCACATAGCAGACCCCCTCCTCCAGCCACAGCTTGCGCACCTTGAAGCCCTCCGGCAGCGCCGGCCGGAGTTCCTTGCTCTCCGGGCCGTTTTCCAGCGTCCGGACAACCACGGACACCTGGGTGTCCCCCTCATAGAGGTTCAGCACCCGCTCCTCCGGAACCAGCGTTCCCTCCTCATCCGGGAAGTACAGCCGGGCCGTCACCGTGTCCACCACGTCCTCCTTGGGCGCCAGCAGGACGTCCCGGGTCAGGAACACCTGCCGTCCCCGGTAGTCCAGGTCACTGCCGGCCACGGTAATCCGCACCCGTGCCACATCCGGCAGCTGGGTCAGCGTCAGGGCAATGGCATAATCCGCCAGCGAGAGGTTCACGCCGGAGAGGGTACCGTAAACCGGTGTGAGGTCTACATGGATTTCCGTGCCCTTCCGCTCCACATAGTTGACCTCGGTTCCGGCGGGAAAGGGACTTTTCAGCGTGGGATCCGCCGGCCCCTTCAGCAGTTCCTTCATCAGCGCGTCCGCCAGTTCCTCCGCAGAGCCGCCGGGATCCATCGCCCGCTCCTCCGCCCGGAGGGCATCGCCGCCGGCGGCAGTTCGGAGATTCTGCTCCATGAAATACAGGCTGTAGGCATTGACGGCCTCCTGCCGCCCTCCCGCCGCGCCGATGGCGCCGCCGGCAATCACCAGCAGCAGTGCCAGAAGCACCACCGCTGCCCAGCGTTTTCTCATGCTCCGCCGCCTCCTTCCACTGCCGGCCAGCGGACGGTAAACACCGCGCCGCCTTCCGGGCGGTTGGCGGCGGAAACCGTGCCGCCCCGTCTGGTTACCGTATCCTGCACGATGGACAGCCCCAGCCCCGTACCGCCGGCGGCCCGGGAGCGTGCCTTGTCCACCCGGTAGAAGCGCTCAAACACCCGGGGCAGATCCTCCTCCGGAATGCCGGGGCCGTTGTCCGACACCGTCAGCACCACCTGATTGCCGTCCCGCCGCAGATCCACATCCACCTTTCCGTGTTCGCCGCTGTATTTCACGGCGTTGTCCGTCAAGTTGTAGATCACCTGATGCACCTCGCCTCTGGTGGCGGACACCCGGCAGTCCTCCCCGGTCTGATAGGTCAGTTCCACACCCTTTTCCTGAGCCAGCAGGGTCATCATCCGCATCACCTGCTCCAGCACCGGGGCAATCTCCACCGTTTCCGGCTTGTCCAGCAGGCCGCTGTCAAGCCGGGTCAGCCGCAGGAGGTCCTCGGTAATCCGGCTGAGACGCTCCGCCTCGCTGCCGATATCCGTCACAAAGTCCCGCACCGTCTCCGGATCCATGTTCTCCGTCTGCAAAATGGAATCCGTCAGCAGCCGGATGGCGGCCAGAGGCGTTTTCAGTTCGTGGCTGGCATCGGACACAAACCGGCGGCGCATGGTTTCCGTGGTCTGGAGGCGATCCGTCAGGCTGTTGAATTCCTCTCCAATCTGGGCAATCTCGTCCCGGCCGGGGATGTGGGTGCGGTGCTCATAGGCGCCCTCCCGCACCCGGCGGATGCCCGTCAGCAGGGCGCCGATTTTCCGGGTCAGCATCCGGGAGAGCAGGAAACTCAGCACCACCACTCCCAGCGCAATGATGCCGGAGAGTTTCATCAGGTTGCTCTGAAGCCCCTCCAGCAGTTCCGCCTGCTCCGTATCGTATTCATAGGCGTACACCGCGCCGATGATCCGGTTCTGGTACAGCACCGGGGACGCCGCCCGGCTGCGGAAGGCACCGTCCCGGTAGAGGCAGGAAAAGGCGTCGTTGCCCTCCAGCGCCTGTACGATTTCCGCATAGAAGGTGTATTTTCCCACGGCGCCCAGAGTTTCCCGGGTGTCATAGAGCACCTGCCCGGCGCCGTCCGTCACCAGCACGCGGCTCAGCCCTGTTTCCTCCACCACCGCCATGGCGGCGGCCACGTTCTCCTGATTCAGCTTGTCCAGCCCTGCCAGAGAGTATACCATCACGGAAACGCTTCCCTGCATGGTGGTTTCCTTGGAGCGGAACACCAGATCCTCGCTGACCAGCAGGGGGTAGGTGTTCAGCAGCAGGAGCACCGCCGCAATGACGGCAATATAGCTCAGGCCGAACTTCAGCTGCAAACTGCCCCAGAAGGCTCTCCGCTTATCCTTTGAAATAGTAGCCCACTCCCCACTTGGTCATGATGTGATCCGGCTCCGCCGGGTTCTCCTCCAGCTTTTCCCGCAGGCGGCGGATATGCACGTCCACGGTGCGGTAATCCCCGGCGTAGGTGTAGCCCCACACCACGTTCATCAGGTTTTCCCGGCTGTAGACCCGCCGGGGGTTGCGCATCAGCAGTTCGATCAGGTCGTACTCCTTGGCGGTGAGATCCACGGTCTTTCCGTCCCGCAGAGCCACCCGCTCTTCGGTGTTCAGGGTAATCTTCCCCACCGTCAGCAGGCTGCCCTGACTGCGCTGCACCCCTGCCGCCCGACGCAGCAGCGCCCGCACCCGGGCTTTCAGTTCCAGAATGTTGAAGGGCTTGGTGAGATAGTCGTCCGCCCCGGACTCAAAGCCCATCAGCTTGTCGGCGTCCTCGCTTTTGGCCGTCAGCATGATGATGGGCACGTTGGAAAACTCCCGGATCTTCATACAGGCTTCCAGCCCGTCCATCTCCGGCATCATCACGTCCAGAATGATGAGGTCAAACCGCCCCTCCCGGGCCAGTCCCAGCGCCGCCGCGCCGTCATAGGCGCACTCCACCTCATAGCCCTCGTTTTCCAGATTGAACTTCATGCCCTTCACCAGCGTCTTTTCGTCATCCACCACTAAAATTCTCAAGGCTCTGCTCCTTCATTTTCATTTCCCACGGTAACATACTCCCGCAGGCCCTCATATTTCTTCTCCCCGATGCCGGAGACTTCCATGATGTCCTCCGGGCTTTCAAAAGGCCCGTGCTCCGCCCGGTAGTCAATAATCCGCTGCGCCAGCCCCTGACCGATCCCCGGCAGGCCTGCCAGCTCCGATACGTCCGCCGTGTTCAGATTCACGGGATCCGCCCGGATTTCCTCCGGCGGCAGCCCCTGCGCCGTTGTCACCGCCACCGGCTCCGGAGAGGCGTTCTCCCCGGTGGAAACGCCCCACAGGACGCCTAAAAACACCGCCGTCAGCCCCAGAAGGATCAGTTCCGTCCTGACAGCTTTTAACTTTGCTCTCATGGTTGAACTCCTTCGATTTTTTTGTTATACTCAGGGTGTCGGATTGCGTCGGTTTCCGTCACGCCGTCCGCTTCTTGATTCAGTATACCATAATCTTCAGGAGAAAGATATGAAAATCAAACGCTTTGTATCGGTTTTTTTGCTCTGTGCGTGTCTGGCGGGGCTGCTCCTCACCCCGGCCGCCTCGGCGGCAGAGGTGCCGGATATTCAGGCAAAGGCGGCGCTGCTGGCGGATGTGAACACGGACGCCGTGGCCTACGGGAAAAACATCCATGAAAAGAACTATCCCGCCAGCCTCACCAAGGTCATGACGGCGCTGCTGGTTCTGGAAAGAGCCAGCGGGGACGAGGCGCTGCTGAGCGAGCCGGTGACGGCCTCGGAGAGCGCCTTCAGTGATACCTATTACCATGTCGACGGCAGCAGTGCCGGCATCAAGGCCGGGGAAATCCTGACGGTGCGGGAGCTGCTGGAATGTATGCTCATCGTCTCCGCCAATGAGGCCGCCAACATTCTGGCGGAGTGGGTTTCCGGTTCCATCCCCGCCTTTGTGGACGCCATGAACGCCAAAGCGGCGGAACTGGGCTGTGAGGACACCCACTTCGTCAACCCCAGCGGGCTGCACGATCCGGATCACTACACCTCCGCGTGGGATCTCTATCTCATTACCAAGGCCGCCATGGCGTATCCGGAATTCATGGAAATCTGCGACTCACCCAAAGCCGTGGTTCCCGCCACCAATCTCAGCAAGGAGCGGACGCTGTACACCACCAACCACCTGCTGTCCAACTGGCGGGTCATCGGCTACCGGGATAAGCGTGCCCATGGCATCAAAACCGGTTCCACCGATGCCGCCGGCCACTGCCTCATCTCCTCCGCGGAGGAGGGAGAACTGCACTTTGTCACCGTCATCATGGGCGCGGAGCGGATTGAGGAAAACGGCGTGGGCAACCTGCTGAATTTCTCGGAAACCTCCCATCTGTTTGATTACGGCTTCAAAAACTTCTCCTACCGTCAGATTCTGGAAAGTAAAGAGGTAATTCAGGAGGTGGCGGTGAGCCTGTCCAAAACGGACTATGTCACCGTGCACCCTGCCAACGACATTGAGGTTCTCTTCCGCCGGGATCTGGATCCCGCGGATCTGACCCGGAACATCACCCTGCCGGAAGCCGTAGAGGCGCCCATCACCGCCGGGCAGAAGCTGGGCACCATGGAGCTGACGGACGGGGAAACCGTCTACGGCACGGTGGATCTGCTGGCCAGCAATGATGTGGAGGCCGACGGGCTGATGGTTTTCCGGCACAACGTAGCGCTGTTCTTCCGGAAGCCTACCGTGCGGATCGGCGTGGTGGTGCTGGCGGTTCTGGCAGTCCTGCTGCTGTTGCTGTTCCTGACCCGCGGCAGCCGCCGCAGGCGCTATGGCCGCAGCCGCCGGGGATACCGCGGCGGCTATCGGGGCCGCAGGCGCTGAGTTCTCCCAATCGTCCATACAAAACGCCCCGGGGACACCTCAACCTGAGGTGTCCCCGGGGCGCTGCGGTTTCCTTTGGAATCCTGCTGCCGCGCTGCCGTATTTTTTATCCCTTCTCTTCGCCGCAGTGCAGCAGTTCCTCTGCCCGGCTCTCTCCCAGAACACGGATGCCATGGCTCAGCAGCAGTTCCGCTGTCACGCCGTCTCCGTCCGTCAGGCTGCCGGTGAAGGTGCCGTCATAGATGCGGCCATGCCCGCAGGAGGGGCTGCGCTCCTTCAGGACGGCGGTTTCACAGCCCAGAAGGCGGCACAGCGCCAGCGCCGATTCCGCCCCCCGGCGGTACTGCGCCGTCACGTCGGTGCCGTCGTTTCTCACCACCCGGGTTCCCTGCCGCTCCGACGGTGCCCGGGGCGTCGGCAGTCCGCCCAGCTGCTCCGGACAAACCGGCACCAGCTCATAACGCTCCGCCAGTGCCTTTCCCCATGGCTGAGGTTTGGACGCGCCGTCATACCGGCAGGGAAGCCCCAGCAGGCACGCCGAAATCAGGATTTTCATTGGCCTCTCCCCTCCATAGCCCGGCGTTCCCGCTCCAGCTCCCGATACAGCCGTCCCGGCGTCCAGTCCCGGTTGGCCGGCGTCAGCACCGCTTTCAGGCAGACAATTCCCGCTCCCCGCAGCGCCGCCAGCAGGCCATCCAGTTCCCGTTCCAGACCGCAGAACACCAGCATCCTGCCGCCTGCCGCCATGCCGCCGCTGCCGGTTTCCCCCCGTTCCAGTGCCGCCAGCGTCAGATGGCGGCTTCCTTTCGGGACATTCACCGCCTCGGCGCCGTATTTTTGGGCGATCCCCGCCACCGTCAGAATCTCCGGAAGGGCATCAAAGCCGAACATCAGAATTTTTTTCACGGTTCCACCGCCTTCCCGTTCAGCACGGCATGTTCCAGCCGCTCTCCGTCATAGCAGAGCTTCAGGGAGAAAAATGGCGTGTCCGAATCCAGCAGCCGCAGGAAAATGCGATCCCCCTCCCACATGGGCAGCGCCAGCAGGTCTTTTTTCCGGATCCATGCCAGATCCCCCTCGTCACAGGGATGCGCCTGCCCCGTCCAGCCGGTAGCAGTGAACAGGTGCATATATTCCGTAGGCCACTGCGTATTCACAAAGGTCACAAGCCCCCGGTAACGGTACTCCGTCAGGGTCAGCCCTGTCTCTTCTCTGCATTCCCGCAGCAGGCAGTCCTCGGGGCTTTCCCTGTCCTCAAACTTGCCGCCGATCCCGATCCACTTGTCATGGTTTGCGTCCTGTGCCTTTTTTACCCGGTGGAGCATCAGGTATTCGTCTCCCCGTTCCAGATAGCACAGCGTCGATTGCAGCATATGATTCCATCCTTTCTCCGCCGCCGGGCGGTTCCGGCAGCAGCCCGGCAGGCAGACATCCGCCGTTTTTTCTGCGCCCGGAACTCCCTGTCAGCCTGCTCCATGTCTCTCTTCAAACAGGATTATACATACTTCCGCAGAAAAAGGGAAGCCCCGGCATCCGCTTACCGTCCCATAAAAAACGGGAGAGGACGTTCGTCACTCTCCCATTACCTGAAATACAATATCCCGCACCCGATCCCGGGTGTCGCACTCCACCAGCGTCAGGTTCTGCCACGGCCCCAGCATCAGCTTTCCCTCCGTAAAGGGCACCGTGATGAAGGGGGACAGCAGCAGCGCCTTGATGTGGGAGGAGCCATTGTCGTCGTGCCATGTATCGTGGTGCCGGTAGTGGATCACCCGGCCCTTTTCGTCCCGGTAGGGGGCAAAGACGTCCAGCGCCGCCTTCAGGTCGTGCCCCACCAGACCCGGCTCGTATTCCAGCGTAGTCAGCGCCGCCACGCCGCCGGTGGTAAAGCCGGTGACGGTGCCGGCGGAGATCTCCTTTTCCCGGCAGGCCGTCTCCACCGCGTGCCGGAAGTCCTCCGTCACGTCGATCATGCCCATGTGGGCTTTGGTGTGGTACGTCTTCGTTTCCGTGTAAACCGCCATGCTCACCGCTCCTCTCCGGCAGTGTCCGTTCAGTCTTCCGTGTCCGGCAGCAGGCAGTCCACCGACGCCCGATCCGTCCGGATGGACTTGCACAGGGCGGACACCGCCTTGTGCCGGGGATCCGCCAGATAGCGTTCCAGCGCCTCGCGATCCGCAACGTCCGCAATCAGCGCCGCGTCATAATTGCTGCCCTCCATGCCCCGGAGCACCTGACAGCGTTTCAGTTCCGGAATCTGGCCGTACAGCCCCTGCAGTCCGGTGAGAAACAGATCCCGCTCCGCCTCGGTGCCTGGGCGGAACTTCCACATCACGATGTGCCGCAGCATCTCGCTCACCCCCGTCTGGCGTTGTAGGCCGCCACGCCCTTGCCCAGCAGCTGAATGGCCCGGCGCAGGTAGTCGCAGTTTTTCACATAGGCGATGCGGATCTCGCTGCGTCCCTTGGCAGGGTCGGCGTAGAAGCCGCTGCCGGGGGCGTACATCACCGTGTCGCCGCCGTCCTCAAATTCTTCCAACAGGAAGTACTGGAGCTTTTCGGCGTCATCCACCGGCAGGGTCGCCATGATATAGAAGGCGCCGTCCGGGGTGCTGAATTTGGCGCCGGGGATCTTCCCCAGTTCCTCCAGAACCGTATCCCGCCGCTTTTTGTACTCCGTGCGGACGTCCTCAAAATAGCTGGGTTCCACGGAGCGGTACATGGCCGCGGCACCGATCTGGTCGATGGTGGCGGGGCACAGACGCCCCTGACACAGCTTCATGGCCTGCGCCATAAAGTCCCTGTTCCGGGAGATCATGGCGCCGATCCGGGCGCCGCAGGCGGAAAAGCGCTTGGAGATGGAATCCACGATAATCAGGTTCTCCCGGATGTCCTCAAGGGAGCCGAAAGTGGTCAGCCCCTGATTCTCATAGAAGAACTCCCGGTACACCTCGTCCGCCACCAGGAACAGGTCGTGCTCCTTGACGATGTCCGCAATCACCCGCATCTCCTCCGGGGTCAGCACCACGCCGGTGGGGTTGCCGGGATTGGTCACCAGAATGCCCCGGGTATGCTCGTTAATCAGCGGCTCGATGAGCGCCCGGTCGGCATAGCGGTAGCCGTTGTCCGGGGAGGTGGGCACCGGGCGGATGGAGCCGCCGGTCATATAGGCGAAGGTGTTGTAGTTGGCATAGAAAGGCTCCGGCACCAGCAGCTCGTCACCGTCGTCCAGAATGGCGGCCAGCACAAATTCCAGCGCTTCGCCGGCGCCGGAGGTCACCAGAATGTCACTGCGCTCCAGCGTGATGCCCAGCTTGGCGTAATAGCCCCGGACGGCGTCCAGATATTCCGGCAGCCCCGGGGTGGGGGCGTATTCCAGCACCGGCCCCTTGAAGGCGCCCACCGCCTCAAAGAAGGCGTCCGGCGTCCGGATGTCCGGCTGGCCAATGTTCAGATGATAAATAGTGCGTCCCTTTGCCTCCGCCGCCGCCGCGCAGGGGTTGAACTGACGCACCGGGGACAGCTGGCATTTCTGCACCTTACTGGAAAATTTCATGGGAATGCTCCTCCTTCAAGCTAAAAAAGAATCGCCCCTGACCAATGTCAGGGGCGAAATAGTATTTCACGGTACCACCCTGATCTATCCGGCACGCGCGATTCCGGATATCTCATGTCATCCTGTAACGGGGATGAATCGTCCCGCTCCTCGCAGGCTGCTCCAAAGCGGCGTGCCGTCTCCCCTGCGCCGAGGGCTTTCACTGTCCCCTCTCGCTGAAGGCCGGTGTGATACGGCTGACTTTGTCATTGCTTTTGTCGATTTGAAATTCATTATAGACGCTTTCCGACATTTGTCAAGGGGAAATCTTCCTCATTTTTTGCAGGTTCTTCCCCTATTCCCTTCCGCCTGCCATCATAAACGGGCGCAGGAGGCCGCGGCTTGGCCGGCCTCCTGCGCATTTTCAAAATGTCTCCGCTCAGGGCATCAGTCATACCGCAGGGCATCGATGGGGTTCAGCTTTGCCGCCTTGTTGGCCGGCAGATAGCCGAACAGGATGCCGATGCCCACGCTGACGCCGAAGCTGATGGCAATGTCCGACAGGGTCGGCACGGCGCTGAAGGCTGCGCCCCCCATGGAACTGTTGGCAATGCTGCCTACAATGGCGGTGGCCGCCTGAGCCAGCAGCAGTCCGAAGCCAATGCCCAGCACGCCGCCCACGGCGGAGGTGGTGCCGGCCTCAATGACAAACTGCCCCCGGATGTCCTTCTGCTTCGCTCCCAGGGACTTCCGGATGCCGATTTCCCGGGTGCGCTCCGTGACGGACACCAGCATGATGTTCATGATGCCGATGCCGCCCACCAGCAGAGAAATGGCGGCGATGGCCACCAGTACAATCATCATGGTGTTCATCATGGTGTTCATGGCGTCCATCATTTCCGCGGAGGTCATCACCATGTAGTAGTCCGAGGACTGGTAGGTCTTGTACAGCCGCTTTTCCACAATGCCCTTGGCGGCGGCCGCTGTGTCCCGGCTGGTGGTGGTCAGCAGATACATCCCGCCGGTGTCCATGGTCATGGTGCTGGTGCCCATCCGCTGGGCGTTTTCATAGGGGATGTAAATCACGTCGTCGCCGCTGCCCTCGGTGCCGTCGGCGTTTTCCGTCAGCACACCAATAATGGTATAGGGAACACCGCTGAGGGAAATGGTTTTCCCCAGCGCATCCCCCCGGAAGGCGGTCTGTGCCAGATAGCTGCCGATAACGCAGACGTCCTGATTGCGGTCTACATCAATGTAGCTGAGGAAGCGCCCCTCCGACAGGGTTTCCCCCTGCATGGTGCCCATGGTGTCCTCCTTGAAGAAGGCCTCGCTGACGCCGTAGACCGAGGTGCGGTCGTAGTCCTCCGTCTGATGGCGCACCTTGCAGGAGGCGGATACATAGGGGGTCACGCCGGTGAGGTACTGGGGATATTTTTCCACCAGTGCATAGAAGTCGTCCACATCCACGTCCCGGGTGCCGCCGCTGCCCCGGCCGAAGGTCATGACCTGCACCAGATTGGCACCCATTTTCTCAAACTGGGTGTTCATCATGTTGGTCATGCCGTTGCCCAGAGACAAAATCACAATCACGGCGCCTACGCCGATGATGATGCCCAGCATGGTGAGGAACGCCCGCATTTTGCTGGTTTTCAGGGATTTCAGCGCCAGCTTGAAGGATTGGGCAAAGTTCATGCTTCCACCTCCTCATCCAGACCGGCTTCCTCCGGCTGCACCACGGCCTTGGGGTCACTGGCATCACCGTCATAGATGATGCGGCCGTCCTGAAGCCGGACAATCCGCTTTGCCTTCACGGCGATGGAGTTGTCGTGGGTAATGAGCACCACAGTGTCCCCCTCCTGATTCAGCTTCTGGAGGAAGCCCAGCACCTCCCGGCCCGTCCGGGAGTCCAGTGCACCGGTGGGTTCGTCCGCCAGAATCACGGAGGGACTGCCTGCCAGCGCCCGGGCGATGGACACCCGCTGCTGCTGGCCGCCGGAAAGCTGGCTGGGGAGGTTCTTCTGCTTATCCGCCAGACCCACCCGGCCCAGCGCGGCAATGGCCCGTTCCTTCCGCTCCTCGGCGCCCACGCCGGCATACAGCAGGGGCAGCTCTACGTTTTCCAGCACGTTCAGCTTGGGAATCAGGTTGTACTGCTGGAAGATGAAACCCAGCATTTTGTTGCGGATTTCCGCCTGCTGGTCGTCGTCCATGGTAGACACATCCACGCCGCCCAGATGGTATGTACCGCTGGTGGGGACGTCCAGACAGCCGATGATGTTCATGGCGGTGGACTTGCCGGAGCCGGACTGCCCCACAATGGCCACAAACTCCCCCTTGTCGATGGTGAGGCTTACGCCGTCCAGGGCGTGGACGTCCTCGTCCCCCATGTGGTAGATCTTGTAGACGTCCTTCAATTCAATGAGGTGTTCCATGGCTTACATCCCCATCATCATATCCATCATGCTGGAACTCTGGTTGGCGATGAGGACAATGTCGCCCTCCTCCAGGCCGCCGGTGACCTCAATGTAATCGCCGTCGTTTTTGCCCAGAGTCACGTCCCGGCTCTCCAGCTTGCCGGCATCCACCACGGAGGTATTGTCGGCGTTCATGGCGCCGGGGCCGGGAACCAGAACCGTGTTGCCCCGGTTCACCGCATCCACGGGGATGCACAGGGCGTTGGGAATCCGGTCGCCCTTGATGGTGGCGGAGACGTTCATGCCGGGCTTCAGGTCGCCGTAGTTCTCAATGACGATGGTGACGGGATAGCTGGTGGCGCCGCCGGCGGTGGTGCCGTTGATGCTGATTTTATCCACCACGCCGGAGAAGGTCTGTCCCTCCAGCGCGTCGGCGGTGATTTCCACCTCCTGCCCCACGGCCACCTTGCCGATGTCCAGTTCATCCACGGCCATTTCCAGCTTCAGATAACTCATGTCGAAAATCACCGCCAGAGAGCCGGAGTTCATGCCCTCCACCTTGTCGCCGGCCTTGAAGTTCTTCTCGATGACCGTGCCGGTAATCTGGGAGTCGATGTTGTAATCGTCCAGGCTGTCAGAGGCCATGGAGGCCGCCAGCTGGGCGTTCTGGAGGTTCAGGCCGGCATTCCGCAGCTGGTCCCGCGCAGCTTCGGACTCCACTGTGCACAGGGTTTCCCCTTTCTTCACGGTGCTGCCTGCCAGCTTGCTGAGATTCTGAACGGTACCGCTGACCGTGGCGTAAACCGTGGAGGAGCCGCCCAGATTCAAAGGCGTCTGCCCGTAGCTGCCATAGCTGCCGATCTGGGCGGTGGCCGTCATGGAATCCGTCAGGTTGCCGGGATTGTGGATCTTTACCCGGACGCTGACGGCGGTTATGCCGTTGCTGGTGACGCTGTTGGAATTGGAAACGGACTCCACGGTGCCGCTGACCGGCGCCTCAAAGTTGCCTGCATATACCGTGGCGGGCTGACCCACATAGAAGTCCGTGGATTTGGCGTAGGGGAACAGGAAGTCCACCGACAGATCCATACTGGAGACAATCTTGGCAATGGGGGCGCCCATTGTCACGCTGTCGCCGTTGTGGACGTACAGTTCGTTGATGGTGCCGGAAATCGTGGCCACGGGGTTCAGCCCCTCCGTGGCCTGCTGATAGGCCAGTTGCGCCTGAGATACGGAAATATCCGCCCGCTCCACATTGTTCCGGGCATCGCTGCTGTCCAGTGCAAACAGGAGGGCGCCCTTTTCCACCAGATCCCCTTCTTCAAAGGGAGCGTTTTCCACCTCGCCGGAAATCAGGGTGGTGACATTGTAGGAATCCGCCGGCTTCAGGGTGGCCGTGCCGGTGACGGACATGGTCAGATCCTGACGGACGGCCTGCGCCACCAGATAGCTGCCGTTAATCTGTGCGCTGGCCTTTTTCGCCGCGCCGGCCATGCAGCCTGCCGCGATGGCCGCCACAATCACCACCGCAATCAGGATTTTCAACCACTTCTTTGCCTTTTTGCTTTTGGGCAGACTGAATTTTTTCTTCGGCTCCGCCCCGGACGCCGGGACATTCTGAACCGCTTTGGTGTCTTTCGTCATGTTTTCCATACAGATTCGCTCCTTTTATTTCTGCTGTGCGGCGGGCTTTGCGCCCATGCCCCGCTGCAAAATTTTCAATACGCGTTCCAGCCGCTTCCGGCCGTCCGGATCGGCACCGGGCCGCAGGCTGTTATACATCATGGGCACCACCAGAATCATCAGCATCCGCAGGATATAATCCAGATCCTCCGGCTCCTGAAGATCCAGCAGATCCGGATTCACACAGTCCTTCATTCGTCCCAGAATGGACTCCGGATCCAGAAATCCCAGCAGGCTGCCCCTTTGCAGGCCGCGGTTCCGGCTGACGATGGCTGACATCATGCCCATGCCGCCCAGCCCGCAGTCCGCATCCGGGTGGCTTCTGAGATAATCGTACATCACCATCAGCGACTCGAACACATCCCCGCCGCAGCTTTGCAGGAACTCCTCAAAAGCCGCCAGCATTTCCTGAATGCTCTCATTCAGCAGATAGTGGAACAGATCCTCCTTATCCCGGAAATACATATAAAAGCTGCCCCGGGGGATTCCCGCCTCCCGGATGATCCGGTTGATGGAGGCCTCGTTATAAGGCCGCTCCGTAAACTCCCGGACTGCCGCCGACAGCAGCTTTTCCTGCT
>CAKUBJ010000027.1 GCA_934636905.1 uncultured Dysosmobacter sp.
TTCTTGCCGGGGATGTCCGTGCGGATCATCAGCCACGCCAGCACGGAGCCAAGGGGCACCGACACCAGCACGGTGAAAAACCCGCAGATGAAGGAGTTCTTCAGGGGCTGCCACAGCACGGCGCTGGACATGGTGCTGGCAAGGATGTACTTCCAGTAGTACAGGGTGAAGTCCCCCACGTGCCCCTGCACCCGGCGCAGTTCGCCCTGCGCCAGCGTGAAGGTGCTGGCAACCATGGTCAGCAGGGGAATGATGATGAGGCAGAACAGGATGATGAGACTGACCAGCACCACCATATTAAAGGGATTCTTCAGCACGTTCAGGATCAGGTTTTTCAATCGCCGCCTGGTCAGGGGCTTTCGGGGTAAGCCATTTTTTGACACGGTAACACCTCTTTCTGAATACTGCCTTGGGAATGCAGGGGACGGATAGCGCTTCTGTGAGCCGGGACGGGTGCCTCTGCCGCCCCGATTCGCAAACGTTTGCGCTTTTACGATATCATTATAGAGAATCCAAAAGCCTCTTGTCAAGGAGGATTATGGCTATTTTCCCATAGTTTTTTTATTCAATTTCACGAAAGATATGCAGATTGCATAAAATCAGCAGAGTAGTTTTGACGAATATGCCATACGGGGTATGAGCGGTTGCGTATTGCTAACGTATACGTTTTCGTAACAAAAAATGATTTGCCTAATTTGCGCTGCCGGAGGACATAAAGAAAAATCCCGGCGCACAGGGCACCGGGATGGAGTTATGGGGGCGGCGCTCAGCATTTGGTGCCTGCGCCGGCATGGCCGGCAATATAGGGCTGCACCTCCTCATAGGGAATATCCAGCGCGGCGGACAACTCCCCGTACAGCAGCTGCTCGGCCTGCTTCATGAAGCGCTGGTCCACCATGCCGAGACGGCGGTTCTGGGCTTCCGCCCGGCGCCGCTTCTGGTAAATCCCCATGGTCAGTTCCATAAGGCTGCGGCAGCTGTGCCGCCGGAGGCTGGTCTGATAATGCTGGGTCAGCGCCTGGGTGGTGACAGACGGACAGGCGGCAGGCTGCAGAGTGGGAATGTCGCGGATGAGAGCCTCCGCCTCTTCCCGGGAAATCACCGGGCGCATCACCACTTTGCTGTTGTCTACCGGCGTGTAGATGACGCCCCCCTGCCGCAGGGGCTTCAGCTGATAATAAAGGCGGCTTTGCTTTACGCCGTCCACATACTCCTGACGAAGGTCGACGGACAGAACCCGGCAGACGCCGGTGCATCCGTAAATTAAAAGTTCTCCGGGCTGAAACACAGGAATCCTCCTTTTCCATACCGCACAATTTCCGGGCACTCCGCTCCTCCGAACCCACACGGAGAGGAAGCGGTGGGGCACCCATGGGAACCAACAACGCCATTTTACCATATTATGGGATGAAATGTAAGTAAATATCCTGAAATTTTCAAAAAATCTACGTTTTTCCGAGAGAAATGGATGCACTTTTGGGCAAAATTACAGGTGAATGCAATCCGGGCGGATGGAAAACCGGGAGAAGGCATCGCCTTCTCCCGGTTACAGATGGGAAATCAAATCCAGAACAATCCGGGCGGTCATACCCCAGATAACCCGGTTCTGCCGAACCCACACCGGCACTTCCACCCGCCCGGTGTTCCAGGGGTAATCCCGGGGAATGCCCACCGCTTCGTAGGGGAAGCTGTCCGGCACCTGAGGGGTCAGGGCGTAGGCATATCGCTCCGGCGGGGTGCTGCGGAAATAATCCAGCGGGACGGTGAATACCTCCGCCACTTCGGCGGGAGAGGGGCGCAGGGCGGCAAACCCCGCCGGGGAAACCAGCCCCGGCAGCGGCCGCAGCAGGAAACCCCGCTGATTGCAGATGAAATCCCCCTGCCCCAAAAGAGAAATCTCGGAGCGGGGGATGGACAGCTCCTCCTCCGTTTCCCGGAGGGCGCAGTCCGCCGGCGCTTCCCCCGGCTCCATCCGTCCGCCGGGAAAACAGGTTTCCCCCGCCTGACGCACTGCGGCGGAGCGGACTTCAAACAGCAGATGCAGCCCGTCCGGACGCTCCACCAGCGGACACAGCACCGCGTATTCCCGGTGCGCCCCCAGAAGGCCGGGGACGTGGCCGTCGTAAAAGCGGCGCAGACGCTCCAACTCTCCCATCACAGCAGCATGGTCAGGGCGCGCCGGCGGTTGGAGATGTCCACGGCAGGGCGGCTTGGCTCATATTCGCCGTCCAGCGACCAGGGAAGATCCTCGTCCGTTTCCACATGGATGGCGGTGACGTGGCGGAAAATCAGCCCGCCTGCGTCGTACTGCTGGTTCAGCAGCGCCCGGATCAGGTTCTGGAGGTCGGCTGCGTTTTTGGGGTTGGGAATCAGCAGCAGTTCAAAGCGGCCGTCGTCCAGCACTACCTGCTCCCCCTCCAGCTTCATCATGCCGGCGATGGAGGTGGAGTTGGCCACGGCGCCGAAGAGATAGTCCCCGTCCAGACACTCGCCATCGGCAGTGATGCGGACACGGTAGGGCCGCAGGGTGTCCAGATCCCGGATTCCCTCCAGCAGGTAGCCGAAGTGCCCCAGTGCGTTCTTCATATCCTGCGAGGCGGCGTAGGAGGTGCGGGTAAAAGCGCCGAAGGAGGCGACATACACAAAGACACGCTCCCCGAAGCTGCCGATGTCCAGCTGCCGCGTCTGCCCCCGGACAATGGCCTCGGCGGCTTTGGCGGGGTCGGAGGGAATTTTCAGGCTGGCGGCGAAATCGTTGGTGCTGCCCCGAGGCAGATAGCCCACCACCGGCGGATGGGGCAGGGTCTGGAGGCCGGAGATGACTTCGTTGAGGGTGCCGTCGCCCCCTACGGCCACCACGGTGTCGTAGGAGCCGCCCTCCTCCCGGGCGATGCGGGCGGCGTCCCCTGCCGCGGCCGTGGGGCGGATGGCAAGGAGATACCCGGCGCCGCAGAATGCGGCAGCGGCGTCATAAAGGGGACCCCGGGGCTTGCTGCGTCCCGCCCGGGGATTGACAATCATCAGGAGCTTCTTCTGCGGTTCCATAGCTGCGCCTCCGAAAAAAACCGAAGCCGCCGGCGGGGCGGCCGCGTGTGAAAAGAGATTGTTAAAGTAGTATAGCACAGGAAAAACAGGATTGCAATTCCGGCAGGCGGCGTGTAGAATAAAGGTGTAGCAAAGAAATGACGAAAGGGCGGCGGCACATGAAAAACAGAGACGGTGCAATCCGGTGGGGTCTGGCAATTTTTCTGACGGTGTCCGCAATCCTGCTGTTCTATGATACCCTGTTCGGGCACCGGGTAATCCCCGTCTTTTTCGGGCAGCTGCTCCATGCGCTGCAGCCGGTGATTATCGGCGGGATGCTGGCCTACCTGCTGGCGCCGGTTATCGACTTCTTTGAGGAGCGGCTCCTTCCCGGGCGGCTGCAAAAAGCCCGGCAGGAGGGGCGCCTGATTTCCCGGAGCGCCCGCACCGTCAGCCTGCTGCTGACGTGGATGATTATCAGCCTGCTGTGCTATGTGCTGGGCTGCCTGCTGCTGCCTCAACTCTATCAGAGCGTGGTGCAGCTGTTTTCCAGCGTTGAGGGGTACTACAACACCATCAGCGGCTGGGTGCAGCACCTGCTGGAGAAGAACCCTGCGGTGGAAGCCTGGGTAGCCGCCCAGATGGACACCTTTTATGAAACGGCAACCACCTGGCTGAAAGACGAGGTGCTCACCCGGACACAGATGCTGATGATTGCCGTGTCCGGCGGCGTGGTCAGCACGCTGATGTTCCTGAAGAACCTGCTGGTGGGGGTCATTGTGTCCGTGTACTTCATGGCCACCAAGGAGCGCTGCGCCGCCCACGGCAGGAAAATCATCTACAGCCTCTTCCCGGCGGACAAGGTCTACTGGATTTTCCGGGGGACGGCCAAGATGGACCGCATCTTTTCTGGCTTTGTCCGGGGCAAGCTGCTGGACTCCCTGATTATCGGCATCCTGTGCTTCATCGGCTGCTCCCTTCTGAAGATGCCCTACACGCCGCTGGTGTCGGTGATTGTGGGCGTGACCAATGTGATTCCCTTCTTCGGCCCCTTCCTGGGCGCCATTCCCAGCTTTTTCCTGATTCTGCTGGTGAATCCCATCCAGTCCCTGTACTTCCTGCTGTTTGTGCTGGCGCTTCAGCAGCTGGACGGCAACTTCATCGGCCCCAAAATTCTGGGGGACAGCACCGGCCTTTCCAGCCTGTGGGTCATTATCGCCATTCTGGTGGGAGGCAGCTTCTTCGGCGTGGCGGGAATGTTTTTCGGCGTGCCGGTGTGCGCCTGCCTGTACAGCCTGACGGCGTTTCTGGTGGAGCGGCGGCTGGCGGAGAAGGATTTGCCGGTGGAAACGGAGCGCTACACGGCGCCGCTGCCGGAGAATCGGACCCGTCCTCCGGAGGACGGAAAGAAGCCGTAAAAAAAGCTTGCCTTTTAGAGAGGATTCCTGTACAATACAGCCTTGCGGGGGTATCGTTAGAAAAATAACAAACCACCCGCAGGGCTGTTTTGCGGTCTGCACCGCAGGCCGCCTGTTTTAGGTATGTTCGGCGCCGTCCGGCGCCGGAGATATGCGGGACGGGGACAGCCCCGCCCGCAGATACACTGACTCCTGCGGAGCAGTGATAAAAAGGAGAACTGCATATGAAAAAGAGAATCCTGACGCTTCTGGCGGCGGCCTGCCTCCTGAGCGCCGTACTCAGCGGATGCGGAGGCGGCAGCCAGACGGGAACGGCCGGAAACACCGAACAGAACACCGCCGCCCCGGCGGACGGCCCTGAGGCCCGTGCCGCGGCAGGGCAGCTGAATGTGGGCATTGCCCAGGATCTGGACAGCAGTCTTGACCCTCACAAAACCGTGAAGGCAGGAACCCGGGAAGTGATGTTCAACGTATTTGAGGGCCTTCTGAAACCGGACGCCAACGGCAATCTGCATCCCGCCGTGGCGGAGAGTTATACGGTTTCCGACGACCATCTGCTTTATACCTTCAAGCTGCGCCCCGGCGTGAAGTTCCACAACGGGCAGGAGGTGACGCCGGAGGATGTTATCTGGTCCTATCAGCGCTGCGCCCAGCCTGACAGCGCCGACATTATTCAGGTGGCGGCCTTTGACGGTGTGGAGATGTATCAGGAGGGGGAGGACAGCGTCTGCTTCCGTCTGACGGAGCCGAATAACGAATTTACCTCCTACCTCACCACCGCCGTGCTGCCGAAGGACTACACGGAGCAGGATACCGCCCCCGTGGGCACCGGCCCCTTCCGGTTCGTCTCCCGGACGGCGCAGGAGTCCGTGGTGCTGGAGCGGTTTGACGATTACTGGGGAACCAAGCCCGATCTGACCAGAGTCACCTACAAGATCATTGAGAATTCGGACAGCATCCTGCTGAGCCTCCAGAGCGGCGCGGTGGACGTGTTTGCCCACCTGACCACCACTCAGATTGCCCAGCTGGGAGACGGCTTCCATGTGGAAGAGGGCACCATGAATCTGGTGCAGGCCCTGTACCTCAACAATGCGGAGAAGCCCTTTGACGATGTGCGGGTACGGCAGGCCCTGTGCTATGCCATTGACCGCCAGCAGATTCTGGATCTGGCCTTTGACGGCTACGGCACCCTGCTGGGTTCCAGTATGTACCCTGCCTTCAGCAAGTACTTTGACGACAGTCTTACCAACACCTACGCATACGACACGGAAAAGGCAAAGGCTCTGCTGGCGGAGGCCGGGTATCCCGACGGCTTTGACATGACCATCACCGTGCCCAGCAACTATCAGCCCCACATGGACACCGCACAGGTGATTGTGGAGCAGCTGAAGGCCGTGGGGGTGAATGCCGCCATTCAGCCCGTTACCTGGGAGAGTTGGGTGCAGGACACCTACTCCAACCGGCAGTTCCAGTCCACGGTGGTGGGGGTGGATGCCTCCAACATGACGGCTTCCGCCATGCTGAGCCGCTTTGTCTCCACTGCCGGCAACAACTTCGTCAACTACAGCAATGCCGATTACGACGCCCTGTACGCCCAGGCACAGGCCTGCTATGACGACGGGGAGCAGACCGGCCTGTACGGGGAACTGGAAAAGAACCTGACGGACAACGCCGCCAACGTCTATATTCAGGATATGGCGGACTTCGTGGCGGTGCGGGACGGACTGGAAGGCCCGGACTTCTATCCCATCTATGTATTGGACCTCTCCACCTTTCACTACACGAAATAAGCAATGAACGGCGGTTGTTTTCACACCGCTGACCCGGAAGGGAGATGACTGACATGAGATACACGGCGCGGAAGCTTCTGACGCTGCTGGTCACCATGCTGGTCGTCTCCTTTCTGACGTTTGCGGCCTTTGACCTGATTTCCGGCGACCCCGCCGCCACCCTGCTGGGCACCCAGGCCACCCCGGAAAAGGTGGCGGCTCTCCGGGAGGAGATGGGGCTGAACCGCCCCCTGCCGGTGCGGTACGGGGAGTGGCTTGCCGGGTTCTTTACCGGGAATCTGGGGACGTCTTTCCAGTACCGCCAGCCAGTGCGGGAGGTGCTGGCCTCCAAAACACTGGTGACGCTGTGCCTGAGCCTTGTGAGTTTTGTGCTGATTACGGCGGTGTCCCTGCCGCTGGGGCTGCTGTCCGCCAACGGGAAGCTGGAGGGACTGCACACGGCGGTGAACCAGTTCTGCATGGCGGTGCCGCCCTTTTTCACCGGCATCCTGATTTCCTGGCTTTTCGGGATTACGCTCCATGCCTTCGTGCCCGGGGATTTTCCGAAGCTGGAGGAACATCCGGGGAAAGCCCTGATTTATCTGTTCTTTGCCGCCGTGTCCATCGCCATCCCCCGGGTGGCCATGACGGTGCGGATGCTGCGGAGCACCGTTATCAGCGAGATGAACAAGCCCTATGTCCGCACCGCCATTGCCCGGGGCAATGACCGGCGGCAGGTGCTGTGGGGGCATGTGCTGAAAAATTCGCTGGTGCCCACCGTGACCTTTCTGGGGCAGACCATGGCGGAAATTGTGGCAGGCAGCATCGTGGTGGAGCAGGTGTTCTCCATCCCCGGACTGGGACGGATGCTGGTGGCCTCCATTTCCAATCAGGATTACCCGGTGGTAGAGGCCATTGTGGTGATTCTGGCCTTCTGGGTGGTGCTCTCCGGCACACTGGCGGATTTGGTCAACCGCTGCATTGACCCCCGGTTAGGAGGGACAGGCAGATGAAAAAGAGAAATCTCTATCTCACCGCCGGATTGGTAATGACCGGCATCCTGACGGCGCTGATTGTCATGGGCATTTTCTGGACGCCCTATGACCCCAACGCCATGGCGGCAGGCCCCAAGCTGACCGCGCCGTCTCTGGCGCATCTCATGGGGACGGACACCTTCGGCAGGGACATTTTCAGCCGCGTCCTGCGGGGCGCCGGCACCACCTACGGCATTGCCCTGTGCACCGTGGCCATCGGTGCGGTGTGCGGCACGGTGCTGGGCGCCGTCACCGGGTACTTCGGCGGCATTGTGGACGATGTGCTGATGCGCCTGGGGGATGTGCTGACGGCCTTTCCCAGCATTCTGCTGGCGCTGGTAGTTATCAGCCTGCTGGGCCCCGGAAAGACCCGCAATGTGGTCATTGCCCTGGGACTGGTGTTCATCCCCAGCTTTGCCCGGATGACCCGGGGCACCTATGCCGGGCTGCGGGAGGTCAACTATGTGAAAAGTGCCCGGCTCATGGGGGCGTCCAGCGGACGCATCCTGTGGCGGCACATCCTGCCCAATACCTGGAGTGTGCTGCTGCCGGCACTGACCATCGGCTTCAACAATGCCGTGCTGGCAGAGGCCTCCATGAGTTATCTCTGCATCGGCGTGACTCCGCCGGACGCCTCTTTGGGCTATATGCTGTCGGAAAGCCAGGGGATGTTCCTCAGCGCCCCGTGGTACGCTCTGGGCACCGGCCTGACCCTTGTCTGGATGATTTTCGGCGTGGGACTCATCGGCGAGGGCTTACAGCACCGGAACGGAGGTGAGGGCTGATGCTGGAAATTCAGAATCTCCACGTCCGGTTCCACAGCCGGGACCGGGAGGCGGTAGGCGGCGTGAGCCTCACCATCCGGGACGGCGAGATTCTCGGCCTTGTGGGGGAATCCGGCTCCGGAAAGTCCGTCACCGCCATGAGCGTGGCGGGGCTGCTGCCCCGGAAGCAGTGCGATTACTCCGGGCGCATTCTGCTGGACGGGCAGGAACTGCTCCACGCGGAGCGTCCCGTCCTGCGGAAAATTCAGGGGGCGGACATCGGCGTGGTGTTTCAGGAGCCCCAAAGCTGCATGGACCCTCTGATGAAAATCGGCCCGCAGGTGGAGGAAACCCTGCGCCTACACACCACCCTGTCGGGAGAGGAGCGGCGCCGCCGGGCACTGGCGGCCATGACGGAGGCGGAACTGCCGGACCCGGAGGGAATTTACGGAAAGTATCCCCACGAACTGTCCGGCGGGATGCTTCAGCGGGCGATGATTGCCGCCGCCATTGTGAACCGCCCCCGGCTGCTGCTGCTGGACGAGCCCACCACGGCGCTGGATGTCACCATTCAGGCGCAGATTCTGGAAATGCTGAAGAAGCTGAACCGGGAAAGCGGCGTTTCCATGCTGTTTATCTCCCATAATCTCAACGTGGTGCGGAAGCTGTGCCGCCGAGTGGCAGTGATGCAGCGGGGACTTCTGGTGGAGGAAGGGGAGACTGAGCGGGTCTTTTACCATCCGGAGCATCCTTACACGAAAAAGCTGATTGACGCCATTCCCACCCGGCACCGGAAGGAGGAGCACCATGACTGACGAACTGGTACTCTCCCTGCGGCACGTCACCGCCGGCTACCGGGAGGGAGGGCTTCTGGGGCGCAGGCTCTTCCATGAGGTGCTCCACGACGTGTCCTTTGACGTGCACCGGGGAGAAATTCTGGGACTGGTGGGGGAGTCCGGTACCGGAAAATCCACACTGGCCAGAACGATTCTGGGCATGGTGAAGCCGGAAGCCGGGGAAGTCCGCCACTATACCAAACGCCCCCAGATGATTTTTCAGGATCCCTACAGCTCCCTGAACCCGGCTTACCCGGTGGAATGGCTGCTGGAAGAGCCGCTGCGGATTTACGGAAAATACGACAGGCCGGAGCGGAAGCGCCGGGTGCGGGAAATGCTGGAGCGGGTGGAGCTGCCGGAGGAGGTGCTGAAAGCAAAGCCTTCGGAGCTGTCCGGCGGGCAGCGGCAGCGGGTGTCCATTGCCATGGCACTGATTCAGCGCCCCCGGTTCCTCATTGCGGATGAGCCGGTCAGCGCGCTGGACGTCACCATTCAGGCGCAGATCCTGAAGCTGCTGCGGGAACTGAGGGACGAACTGGATCTCAGCTATCTCTTTATCTCCCATGACCTGAATGTGGTCTACCAGCTGTGCGATACGGCACTGGTGATGAAGCAGGGGCGTATTGTGGAGCAGGGAACGGTGGACGACCTTTTTGACCACCCCCAGAACCCCTATACCAGGCAGCTGCTGGCAGCTGCGGAATGAGGAAGCCCCAGCGTGTCGAAAAAGTCTTTTCGCCCCGCTGAGCCAGTTTTCAGAACTTTATAAAAGTTCTGAAAACTGCAAATTTTAATGGCGCAGGACACCCTTCTTGGGTTTCCCGCGCACACCCTTCCTTACCGTTGCAGAAAACTTACCACTTTATCGACAGTCTCGCCCGGCGCTGCGGGTTTCCCGCAGCGCCGGGAAAGAGGAACTTCCCATACGGAAACCATGAAGAATTTCTGGAAACAATACCGAAAACTGCATATCTGGCTGGCGGCGGATGCTGCCGTGCTGGGGCTGTATCTTGTCCTGCGGCACAGCCGCAGGCTGATGAACGTCTTTGCCGCCTATGTCACCTCGCCGCTGAAGGCGGCGCTGGGGCGGCTGTGCGCCCTCACCAGCCTGTCGGTGATGGAGGTGCTGTATGTTCTGGCGGCGGCAGGCGCCGCGGCCTACCTTGTCTGGAGTATCTTTGCTGTGGTGAAGGCGAAAGGCAGCCGCAGGCGGCGTGCCGGCGCCGCCCTGCTGGGGGCGGCGGACATCCTGCTGACGATTTATGCCCTGTTCTGCCTCATGTGGGGCGTGAACTACTGGACGGACAGCTTTCAGGAGCAGTCCGGCATCACCGCCCAACCGGTGGCGGCGGAGGATTTGAAGGCGGTGACGGCGTATTTCGCCCGGCAGCTGGCCGACACGGCGGACACGGTGCCCCGGGACGAAAACGGGGTCTACGATGTGCCGAAGGAGCAGATTCTCTCGGAGAGCCGGCAGGTTTACGGCGGCGTCACGGAACTGTTCCCCTTTCTGGATTTCCCGGATACCGGGGTCAAGGCGGTGCGCTGTTCCCGGCTCATGAGCGTTATGGGCTTTACCGGGGTATATTTCGCCTGCATCGGCGAGTCCAACGTGAATGTGGACAGCCCCGCCTGCCTGCTGCCCTCCACCATCGCCCATGAACTGGCACACCAGCGGGGCATTGCCCGGGAACAGGAGTGCAACTTTCTGGGGGTGCTGGCCTCCGTCACCAGCGGGATGCCGGAGTATGCCTACTCCGGTTGGCTGCTGGGCTTCATCCATCTGGGCAACGCCCTGTATGAAACGGATCCGGAGGCCTATTGGGCCATCCGGGACACCCTGCCGGACACCGTCCGGGCGGATCTCCGGGACAACAACGCCTACTGGGATCAGTTCCGGGACAACGTGGTGGAAAAGGTGTCCGACACGGTGTATGACGCGGCGCTGAAGTCCTACGGTGACGCCAACGGCATGAAGTCCTACAGCATGGTGGTGGAGTTGCTGGTGGCCTATTACAGGGACGGTATCTGACTGCCGGACAGTCCGGCACGGATGAAAAGGAAATCATCAAGGAGCCTCCGTATGACTATGGTCATACGGAGGCTCCTTTTGATATTCAATTCCGTCTGGCAGAGAATGGCAGGCCGGAGGCCGCATTATTCTGCCAGATTTTCAAGATAGCGGTAATCCGTGTCCCCTTTTGTCACGGAATAGAAAAAGGGATCTTTTACGATGGTACCATCGATTAACAAAGGCAGACACGGTTTTGACGGGCAGAAATGCCCCCATACCGCGTCAAGCCCCTTGAGAATACGGCAGTATTCCCTGCGGGTCTTTCCTTGTCTGGTCACATTTCTGCTCCGGCAAAACTGCAAAGCACCTGCCAGCGATGAATTTACAAGTGATTTTTGGCTTTTGAGGCGCAGGCGGGCTGGCGCCCGCCAAGACGAAAAGGGCAAAAAGCGCCGGAAAGACACGCTGGCAGGCGTATTTGCCCTTGTCAATCGATGGTATCCTCTGCATTGATGATGAAATCGTTCCAACCCTCGGCGTTGCTGCCGTCAGAGAGGGAAAGCGTCACCCTGAAGCTGTATCCGGAATATCCGGACGACCGCTTTGCCCTCTTTACTTCCACATCATTCCATTGATCGATGATATGCCGGATCTGCGCCCTGTCCCGGATGTGGGTCGTATTCCCGGTGCTTCCGTTGAACACGGTGATTTCCGTCACCTCATCCGGGTCTAAATCCATCAGGTCGATGGGGGCGCGGTACCAGACGGCAATGCCGGCAAGAAGAACTGCCGCGGCACACAGGAAAATGATGAGTTTCTTTTTCATATCAGATGGCCTCCGTAGTAAAACCCGATTTGCGCCGCGACTTCCGGAATGGACAGGGGCACGAGAGTATGCGGCGCCCGTGCCCCTCAGGAGGGACGCTCGCTGACCTGAGGCCAGGGGTGGAGGGTGTGGGACTGCCGGGGGGTCATGGCGAAGTACTGCCCGGATGCTGCCGCCCCCTGATCTCCCCAGGTGGCGTCGATATGGACGGTTTCTCCGTCCAGAACGGCCACCGTCCAGATGTGGGTGTCGTTGGGCAGGGCGTAGCAGTCAATGCCCTCCAGCTTCAGCAGGAGGTTGTAGGCGCCGGTGTAGCCGTCGCAGACGGCTTTTCCGTTCCGGAACAGGCTGTAGGGCAGGTGGCTGACGGAGGTATTGTCCGCAGCGTCGTCATAGGTGCAGTGGGCGGCAATCCACTGATAATAGGCAAGGGCAATCTCCCGCTGGGTGGAGCGGGGGGTCAGGATTCCCTGCTCCCACAGAGCGTCGTGGACGGCGATGGCGGCGGTCAGCGCCTTCTGGCGGTATTCCTCCGTCTTTTCACCGGCAATGGAGCCGAATTTCAGCTGGATGTACCCGGCGGCGGTGTAGGAGCAGGTGATGCTGTTGTATCCCTGCTCACAGTAGCGCTTCACCGACAGAAGCGCCTGATCCAGCACCTTCGCGGCGCTTTCAGCTGTCAGCCCCTGCGGGTAATGCAGCACCAGCGTGTTTTCTCCCCGGGAGAGCATATAGCGGATCACCTGATCAAATTCCGCCGCCGTTTCCGGGGCGGCCACATAGGCACCGGCGGTGACCAGATCCTCATAGGAGGCGCCTTCGGCGCTGTAGAGATCCTTCAGATCCCAGTCCGGCGTCAGCCGCAGGGAACCATCCACTATCCGCGTCAGCATGGCCGCCGCCGCACCCCGGGTAATGGGGGCGTCCGGCAGGTAGGAGCCGGTTTCGTCGCTGCCGATGCTGACACCGCAGCGGTAGAGCCGCAGAATATCCTGATAGTAAGGGGTGTACTCCGTGACGTCGGTGATGAAGCGGCGGCTGGCGTAGGCCTGAGTCACAAGGGAATCGTTGACGGCGGGCAGGGCCTCATCCGGGAGCAGTCCCGCCAGCACATGAGCCATCTGGGCGCGGGTGGCCGTCTGGGAGAGGAGACTGTCCAGTGCCTTGTCCAGCACCCCCTCCGACTGCAGGTACCAGAGATAGGGGGCGTAGACCCGCTGGGCGTCCTTCAGCCCTACGGCCGCCGCCGTAAAGGCGGCGGGGCCGACCTCCGGGTCGCCGGTGCGGTACAGGCTGCGGATGCGCCCGGCGAAAATCACCGTCTGCCCCACCGTCATGTGCTGGGACAGGCCGTAGGTGCCGTCAGCCTGTCCCACGGAGAGGCCGTATTCGTACAGGGCGGAGACATTTTCGTAGAAGACGTCGCTTTCCGGCAGGTCGGAAAACTGCCCGGCGTAGGTTTTGACGCGGGTGAAGTTTTCCGTGCTGTTTTCCGCTGCCAGCGCGGGCACGCTCAGCAGAGACAGCGCCAGAAGCAGGGAGAGAACGCGCTTATGCATGGGGGGTGCTCCTTTCCGGAGGTCAGGAGGGGAGATTCAGATCCTCCGCCGTCCGATCCTCCACATAGGGGTTGAGGTAGGTATTTACCAGAGTCAGGGTTTCGTCGGGATTCAGATAGATGTAGGGGGACTTCCACTCATTGGGCAGGGTGGAGAAGTCGATGCTGTCCAGCCCCATTTTCAGCGCCTCGGTGCCCAGCCACGCCAGATTCCCCACCGACAGATCCGTGTCTACATACTGCTGGAAAATCCGGGCGTAGTCGTCGATTTTGGTGAGGATATTTCCGGCGGAGAGCATCTTCTTCGCCACGGCCTTCAGGAACTTCTGCTGGGTCTGCATCCGCCCCAGGTCTTCGCTGCCGTAGCCGGTGCCGTCGTTGTTGTGGCGGAAGCGCACCACCCGCAGGGCATCAGCGCCGCTGAGGTGCTGCATCCCTTTCTGGAAGTGGATGCTCAGCCCCTGAATGGGGTCGTCATAGTCCATATTCAGCGGCACGTCAAAGTCCACGCCGCCGATGGCGTCCACCAGAGAGGTGAAGCCCTGCAAATTCACACAGACGGTGTAATCCACCGGGATGCCCAGCTGCTCCGACACGATGTCCGCCAGCAGTTCCATCCCGCCCTTGTTGTAGGCGTAGTTGATTTTGTGGGCCTTGCCGTCGATGAAGGCCTTGGAATCCCGGGGAATGCTGACGCCGTAGATATAGCCGTTCACCGTGTCAACGGCTACCAGAATGTTGGTATCGCTGCCGCCGTTGCCGTCATCCACGCCGGAGAGGAGGATGGTGTAGAAGCCGCCCTTGCGCTCCAGATGGGAGCGGAGAGCCGCTTCCTGCGCGGCCTGTGCGTCCTGCTCCTCCTGAGACTGAGGGGTATCCGTATCCGCTGCGGCAGGCTGGGCAGGCAGCACGGGGGCCTTCTGCGCCGGTGCCTTCAGGAAAAAGGCCTTGACCGCCACGCAGACGGTGAGGAGAATCAGGACAATCAGGAGAAAAACCTGTAGGGTGCGGGGGTTCTTCCGCCGGCGGCGGGTTCTTCTGGGCATAGGAAATGACGCTCCTTTGTACGCGGCGGGAGCCGCTTCTCTTTTTCGACAGATTTACATAACATTCTAAAGGCTCCGGCAGAAAATTACAAGGGCTTCCGTCAAATTTCAAGATTGTTCATAAATAGACGCCGCTTCCCGGACGGAGCCTGCCCCGGCAATGCCTCCTTAAACAGAAAGACGGATTTCCGGCGCGTTTTGTTCCAGCAGAATGCCGGGAGAGGCAACCCTCTCCCGGCAGAGGTCATCCCTCAGGGGACGCCGCCATCCGCTCCAGCAGTGCCCGGATTTCCGTCAGCAGCTGGGTCTGGCGGGAGAGGACACTGCCGATGTAATGCAGTTCCGCCTCCGCCGGCTCCGAAGGACTGCGCCCCTGTGCCGGATGAGGCCAGCGGCGCATGACCGGCTCTGCGGTTGGCGGGGAGGACGGCTGAGGAACGGCGTTCTGACAGGCTCTGACCCGGCGGCAGCCGCCGGTATTGCGTACAGCCATGAAATGCCTCCTTCGGCGGCGCTATGCGCCGCGGTATTTCCTGCGGGTGGCGATGCCGCCCCGGATGTGGCGCTGCGCCTTGTTCACGTCCAGCACTTCCTTCACCTGAAGATACAGTGTCCGGTTGAAGTGGGGCAGCCGCTCCGAAATATCCTTATGTACCGTAGACTTGCTGATGCCGAATTTCGCGGCGGCGGCGCGGACCGTAGTCCGGTTCTCTATGATGTAAAGAGCAAGGCGCTCCGCCCGCTCTTCCATATTCTCCTTCAAAGTTCAACACTCCCCGCCTTTTGCTGCTCTATCCTATGCGCCCGCCGCCGCCCTTATGCGGAAACCGTGGAATCTGCCGGTGGGCAGCCTGTTTTCCGGGCAGAATTTTTGCGGCTTTGGAGGAAATGCCATTGGAGATTTGGGGAAGTCGTGGTACAATATCTTACATAGATATTACACAGGATGGCACTTCCCCTCACCTCTGGGGGCAGCCGGGGAAGATGCCGCATTGCACCATAGGGTGCAATATCTCACAGAGATATTGTATATAATGGCACTTCCCCTCGCCCCTGGGGGGGCAACCGGGGAAGGTGCCATATTGCGCCATAGGGCTTACGCCCATATGGCACAATAACAGAGAATCAGACAAATTTGCAGCAAAGGAGAATTTGCCATGAACGAAACCATGAAGACCCTGCTGGGGCGCCGCAGCATCCGCAGCTTCCGGCCGGAACCGCTGAAAAAGGAGGATTTGGACGCCATTGTGGAGGCGGGGCTTTACGCACCCTCCGCCAAGAATTTACAGAGCACCCGTCTGGTGGTGGTGCAGGATTCGGCAACCATTGCCCAACTGTCCGCAGTCAATGCCCGCATCTGGGGAAATGAAGATGCGGACCCGTTTTACGGCGCGCCTGCGGTAATTGTGGTGCTGTCCGACAGCAGCTTCCCCAACTGGATTCAGGACGGCTCTCTGGTAATGGGCAACCTGATGAACGCCGCGGCTTCCATGGGCGTCGGCTCCTGCTGGATTAACCGCGCCATGGAAACCTTCGACCTGCCGGAGGGGAAGGCGCTGCTGGCCAAATGGGGGCTTGGCGAAAACTGGAAGGGCGTGGGCAACTGCATTCTGGGCTATACGGACGAGGCTGTTCTGGGGGACAAGCCCCGGAAAGAGAGCCGCGTCCTGTATGTGTGAGGTGGGGGCATGAAAGAAGAACTCCGCCGGGTGACCCATGTGCAGAACATCCGCTATGACAAGGCCGGGGAACGGCTGTACATCATTGACCAGACCCTGCTTCCCAATGAGGAACGGGAAATGGAACTGCGCTCTCTGGAGCAGATGGTGGAGGCCATCAAAAAGCTGCGAATCCGGGGGGCACCGGCCATCGGCATCTGCGCCGGGTACTGTATGTATGTGCTGGCCCGGGGAATTGATGACCGGGACAGCGGCGTCTTTTACCGGAAATTGCAGATTGCCGGCGAGGTGCTGGGGGCTGCCCGGCCCACGGCAGTGAACCTCCGCTGGGCGGTGGAGGAGATGCTGAAGACTGCCGGAGAACATCTGAAGGACAGCCGGGAGGCGCTGCTGGAAGCGCTGTACTGCAGGGCGGTGGAAATCCATGAGGACGACATTGCCAAATGCACCGCCATCTCCGAATACGGCCTGAGCCTGCTGAAGGAGGGGGACGGCGTGCTGACCCACTGCAACGCCGGGCCGCTGGCCACCTCCCGGTACGGCACCGGGCAGGGGCCGTTTCTGCTGGCGGCGGAGCGGGGCATCCACATCCGGGTGTTTGCCGACGAAACCCGCCCCCTTTTGCAGGGCGCCCGGCTTACCAGCTATGAACTGCAGCGGGCAGGGGTGGACGTGACCCTCATCTGCGATAATATGGCCTCCATGGTGATGAAAAACGGCTGGGTGCAGGCCTGCTTTGTAGGCTGTGACCGGATTGCCGCCAACGGCGACTTTGCCAACAAAATCGGCACCAGCGGCGTGGCCGTCCTGGCCAAGCATTACGGCATCCCGGTGTACACCCTGGGGCCCACCTCCACCATCGACATGAACTGCCCCGACGGCGCCCACATCCCCATCGAGCTGCGGGACGGGGAGGAGATTAAGAATCTCTGGTACGAAAAGCCCATGGCGCTGCCGGAGGTCAAATGCTTCAACCCTGCATTTGACGTGACGGACCACGAACTGCTCACCGGAATTGTGACGGAGAAGGGCATCTGCTATCCGCCCTTTACCGAAAGTCTGGCGGCACTTTTCAAAGACAAAAAGTAATATTTTCGCGCAATATTACAAGGAGGACTTAAAAATGGCCATTCAGGAATCCCCCTCCGCCTGCATTGCGGCGGAGGAGAACAGCATCGCCAAAGCGGTGCTGATGCCCGGCGACCCGCTTCGGGCGAAATTCGTGGCGGAACACTATCTGGAAAACCCGGTGTGCTTCAACACGGTGCGGAATATGCTGGGCTATACCGGCACCTATAAGGGGCGGAAGCTGTCCGTTATGGGTCACGGCATGGGCGTGCCCTCTGCGGGACTGTATGCCCATGAACTGTATAACTTCTACGGGGTGGACACCATTATCCGCATCGGCTCCGCCGGCGGCATCGGAGAGGATGTAAAGGTGCGGGACGTGGTGCTGGCCATGGGGGCTTCCACCAACTCCCACTTTGCCGACCAGTACCGCTTTCCCGGACAGCTGTGCGCCACGGCGGACTACGGCCTGCTGAAGGACGCCGCTGCGGCGGCGGAGAAGCTGGGCGTCCGGGCGGACGTGGGGCAGGTGTTTACCTCCGACCAGTTTTACAACGACAATCCGGAGGCCAACGAAACCTACCGGAAATTCGGCATTCTGGCGGTGGAGATGGAAACCGCGGGAATTTACTGGACGGCGCAGCGCTTCGGCAAACGGGCGCTGTCCATCCTCACCATTTCCGACCATATTTTCACCGGCGAGGCTCTCAGCGCACAGGAACGGCAGGATTCCTTCCACGAAATGATGGAGATTGCGCTGGAAACCGCATGGAAGGCGGCAGAATGACAGAGGAAAGGAAGCACAGGATGTATCGCACAGTTATTTTTGATCTGGACGGCACGCTGTTGGACACCATCGGAGATCTGGCGGCGGCGGCCAATTACGTCTGCCGGAAAAACGGCTGGCCGGAGCACACCGTGGAGGAAATCAAGGGCATGGTGGGGCACGGCATCCCCAATCTGGTGCAGAAGTTCTCTCCGGCGGAGGTGCGCAGCCCCCTGATTGCCATGAACACCCTCGCCCAGTTTTCCCAGTACTACGGGCTTCACAACATGGAGCAGACCCATCCCTACGCGGGGATGCCGGAGCTGCTGGGGCGGCTGAAGGCGGCGGGAATGCGTCTGGCGGTGTGCTCCAACAAGGCAGACGGCTTCTCCAAAGCCATTGTGGAGCATTATTACCCCGGCATCTTTGATCTGGTGCGGGGGAATCTGAAGGGGGTTCCGGTGAAGCCGGATCCCGCCGTGGCACAGGGAATCCTGAAGGAACTGGGCGCGGATGCCGCCTCTGCCGTCATGGTGGGGGACAGCAGCGTGGACATTCAGACGGGCCGCAACGCAGGCATTGCCGCCTGCGGCGTGACGTGGGGCTTCCGCAGCCGGGAGAGTCTGGTGGAGGCTGGGGCGGACACACTGGCGGACACCCCGGAGGAACTGGAACGGATCCTGCTGGGATGAGAGAAACGAAAAAACGGCGGTGCTGTGAAAGCCACAGCACCGCCGTTTTCTGATTGCGATCTTATTTGTTATTCTGCGCTCCGGCAGGCCTTCCGCACGGCGTCGGTATAGGCAATGGATTTCTGGATGGAACGATCCAGCAGCTTTACAAACTCCCCGGTGCGGGGGGTCAGCTTGGCGTTTTTGGGATAGATCCAGCCCAGACGGATGGGGGGCTCGTCCGCCAGAGGGACGGTGATGACGTCCGGCGGGGAGAGCCGCTCCGTCAGCAGACCGGAGCCGGTGGTAAATGCGTCGGTCTGAGCCAAAATGTTGATGGCGGTAAAGTAGTTGTTGATGACGATGCACTGAGGCGGCCGCCGCATGGAGAACGCCTGAAATTCCTCGGCAAAGTCCACCGCCACTCCCTGAGGCTGCTCAAAGCAGACGTAGGGATAGCCCTCCAGATCCGACTCGGAAATCTGTTCCAGCCGGGCAAGGGGGTGCCCCTTCCGCAGGAAGACGCAGGGGGGAATGGACACCAGTTCATGGAAGGCCAGTTCCCGGGAGTCCAGCAGGTGGCAGACGATTTTCTCCGTCACCCTGGTCAGGAAAATCACGCCTACATCCGCCCGGTGTTCGTAGACGTCGGCAATGACCTCTTCCATGCCGATGTCTTTGATAAGGTACTGGTAGCGGCTGTCCTTCACCTCGTTGAGCATTTCCATAAAGGCGTCATCCACAAAGGGATAGCGCTGGGTGGATACGCTGAAGTGCGCCGGTGCGGACTCGTTGCGGGATTCACCGTAAAGTTCTTCAATCCGCCGCTTCTGATCCAGCAGAGACACGGCGTAGCCAAGGAACTCCCGCCCCTCCGGCGTAAACTCCACGCCCCGGTTGCTGCGGGTGAAAAACCGGATTCCCAACTCCTCTTCCAGCTCCCGCACGGCCGTGGAAATACCGGATTGGGACAGAAACAGCTTATGAGCAGCCTTGTTGATGGAGCCGCATTTGGAAATCTCCACCACATAGGTCAGCTGCTGGAAGGTCATGCAATCATCTCCCGTTCGGAATCGTAAAAATTGTGAAAACCATTATATATGGTTTTTGAAAAAAAGTCAAATGAAGTCGGAAACCATGGGGCGGGACTGCCGTCACAGAGCCTGAACCGATACGGCGCTGTCTCCGGCAAAGAACGCGGCCTCGCGGCTGTGGCAGGTGAAGAGGAGAATCTGGCGGTGCTCCGCCTCCTGCCGCAGCCAGCGGAGGGCGGCGGCACAGCGGTCGTCGTCAAAATTGGCCAGCGCGTCGTCCAGAATCAGGGGCACCTGCTTTTCCTGAGGAAGCACCAGCTGGCAGATGGCCAGGCGGGCGGCCAGATACAGCTGGTCGGCGGTGCCGGCGGAGAGAAGCTGGATGTCCCGGTCAATGGGATCGCCCTCCGGCCGGGCGGTGAGATGAAAGCTGCGATCCAGTGCGGCACCGGTATAGCGGCCGGCGGTGAGTTCCTGGAAAATCTCCGCCGTCCGGCGGCTGAGTTGGGGAGAGAACCGGTTCTGAATCAGGGTGTTGGCATCGGTCAGCGCATCCATGGCCAGCCGGATGGCGTCGTATTCCTCCTGGGTGCGGGTAATCCGATTTTGCAGGTCTTCCGCACCGGCCTGAAGGACGGCAGGGTCGCCCATGGCCTGAAGCCGGCCGGACAGCCGGTCAGCGGCGGAACGGGCCGCAGCCAGTTCCGCCTGTGCCTGCGCCAGTTCCGCAGTGACCGTTTCCCGGCACCGGGCAGGCGGCTCCGCCGGTTCCTCCCCTTCACAGGCAGGAATGTCCTGCCGGGCAAGCAGATCCCGGCGGGCGGCGGCTTCCCGCAGGGCGGCCTGTGCCTCCGTCAGGACGCGGCGGCGCTGTCCGGCAGCCCGGAGAGCCTGATCGGCGGCGGGAATGTCAAAGGCGGCAGGGGCGAAGCGGCGCACCTCCAGCAGAATTGCCTGCTCATTGGTGGTCAGGGAAGTGCTCAGCGCCTCGGCGGTGGCGGTTCTGGCGCTGACGACCCCCTGAGCGGTGTCCCGCTCTTCCAGCAGTTTCCCGTAAGCGTCGGCCAGAGCGGAGATGGCGGCGGGGTCTGCGGAGCCGAACCGCTTTTCAAGGGCGGCGTTTTCCGCAGCTTTTACAGCGCTTTGCCGCATCCGATGGGATACGAATGCGGCAGCGGCGGTGACTATGGCAAATATACCCCAGGGGAGCGCTTTTTCCCAGCCGGTCAGAAGCGCGCCGTACCAGGAAACGGTGAATACGGTGATGCCGGCGGCAGCTGCCAGCATCAGGAAGAATACCGCCAGGGACGGGACGGCGTTGAAGGAAACCTTCGGCGGCGCGGAGGCCTCCTGTCGGGCTTCCCCGACGGTCTGCCCGGTAAAGGGAGATTCACTGACGGCCTTTTCCGCCTGCAAAAACGCTTTTACGGCCTCATCCTTTTCACTGCGGGCTTTTGCCGTACTTTTCCGCAGGGTTTCCAGATTGACGATGGCACCCCGGAGCCGGCCGACGGTTTCGGCGTCCGGAATCCGGTCATCCTCCAGCTGCTGCGCCAGTTCCTGCACCTTCCGGGCGGCGCTGTCGGCCTGTGCGGACAGGTCTGCCAGCTGGCGGCGCTTCCGGGCGGCGTCCCAGCGGGTATGCTGCGCCAACTCCTCGGAAAGAGCGGCGGCGGATTTTTCCAGAACCGATGCCTGCCGCTGTGCCTCCGCCAGCTGACTTCGAATTTCCGCAGCGGCATCCAGCTGACGCCGGGCGTCTGCAAGTTCGGATTCCAAAGCAGGCAGCTGACCGCTCTTATTAAAACGGCGGCGGTTCAGCTGCTTTTTCAAAGCGTCATAGGTTTCCGCGTAGGAGGTTTCCTCGTCACCGGAGGAAATCAGGGAGGCAATCCGGCGTTCCAGCCCGGCGTCCTGACTGATGGGCAGGCCGCTCTGCCGGATAAAGGCGCTCCGCTCAAAAACCTCCCGGCTGACCCCCAGCAGCGTCTCACCGCAGTTGGCACCGGTGAGCCCCTCCACTGGTGTGCCGGTTCCGGCATACACGGCCTGAAATTCCGCCATAGGCGCGGTCTGCCGGCGGGTGTCACGGGTGATGGTGATGTCCGCGTCCCCAACCCGGCAGTCAAGCCGTCCGGCCATGACGGCGCCGTCCCACGGCGCGTAGCGGTTTTTCTCGGCAATGTACCCTGCGCGATCCCGCTCCCGGCTGTTGATGCCGTAGAGCATGGCGGTTAAAAAGGCGCACCAGGTAGATTTTCCGGTTTCGTTGGGAGCGGACAAAATATTCAGCCCTTCCCGAAGCTGCATGGTGTTATTCCGCAGGCGCCCGAAGGCGGCGGACATACGCTGAATCAGCACGGCAATCCCTCCGCAGACTATATAATATGGTGTCAGTATACCACAGCGGGGGCTGTTTGCACAGTGGTATTTTAACAGCTGCTGCATACGCACAAACCCATAAGAAATGCTAATGGAATAAATTAAAAAAACTTGTGAAAACCCATTGACAAAACGCGAAGGAAATGGTATTCTAACTAAGCTGTTTGGGCGATGAAGTGAGCGGTTGCGGCGCTTGCGGGTCTTAAAAAAGGTTCGAAAAAAGTGCTTGACAAAGTTCACTGAGCCTGATATAATAGCGAATGTTCCGCTTGAGGGACGTGCACCTTGTAAATT
>CAKUBJ010000028.1 GCA_934636905.1 uncultured Dysosmobacter sp.
TCCAGAATATCCACGCCGCCCTCCTTGTCGATGAGGACCCGGAGATACCAGGTGCCGGCCTCCTTCACATATTCCACATCCCACAGGGAGCAGCCCTGCTCCTCGATAATGGGCGCCGCCAGCCGGGCGGTGAGTTCCGTGACTTTCTCCATGGTCTTCTCCTTCCTGTTTCCGGTCTGCGGAGGAGTGCTCCTGCCACAAAAAAGAGCGGACCTTTCGGTCCACTCACAACTTACACTCCTTTAACATGTATTAAGATAACACACTTTATGATAAATTGCAAGGGCGTTTCCGGACTTTTTTGAAAAAATCACGCTGATTTTTTACAATTTTCGGCCAGTTCCGGAGAAAAAACCCCGGAACCGCCGAAAAACAGTCAACGCACCCGGCAGCCGCCCCACTCCACCGCCGTGAAGCCGGTGCGCTCCGGAGCGGTAAGGCTCTGGGCGGGGATCTCCATGAACTTGTCCAAGGGCTTCCAGGCCATGAATACCCGCAGCAGGGTATCCGGGGGCGGGTCGATGGTCAGCTTTGCCGCCTGCGTATAGCGGTCCGACTGGAAGGCGATGAGATTATAGGGATTCTCCTGCATCTGGGGCAGCCAGTAGACGATGAACTCGTTGGCCTCTCGCCGGGTGAGGCCCAGCTGGGCCAGCGCATCCTCCAAAAAGGCAGCGGTGTCGGTTCCTGCCACGCAGAAGCCTTGGGAGAAGTCATACGCGATGGTATCCGCGCCCTCCCAGTAGAGATAGCTGTAAGTCTGTCCGGCATCGTCTGTCAGAGTCCCATCCGGGCAGGCAGTCACTGCCCAGCCATCGCCGTAGGCGGGATAGGTGCAGGTCAATGCTCCGGCGTAGTCCAGCTTTACCGTGACGGCAGTCTCCTCCTCCGGATAGAGGTAGATCACCGGCTTGGCGGCGGCCTGTTCCACTCGACAGGCCGACAGGCTCAGCATGCAGGTCAGCGCCAGAAGCGCTGCGAAAAACCGTTTCATAAAGAAGTGCTCCTTTCTGTTCAATGAACCGAGGGGTTGACCCCATTCTACCTGTATAGACGGGAAAAAGGGCGGTTTGGTTCCGCACGAAAGCAAAAAAACAGAGCGGAACTTCTGAAAAGAAGTTCCGCCCTGCTTTACGCGGTAAAGAACATGGCCAGAATGGAGGTGATGATGCCGCAGACACATAGAGCGATGGAGCTCATGGCGCCCTGAAGAGGACCGATCTCCAGCGCCTTCACGAACCGGAAGTGCTCCACAAAGGGATGGCTGTCCACCCCCACCTCGCCGGTGAGGTAGGTGTCGTCCAGCATGGCGGCCTCCCCCTGGAAGGGCAGCCCCTTCTCCGTGGGATGGTGCCCCACGCCGTGGAAGCCCCACATGAAGTCCAGATGCCAGGTGGCGCGGCGGAACTCGCCGTCGGTAATGACATGGTATCCGGCGGCCTTCTGTTTGGCTACCAGATCCCGGATGGCCGCATCCTCTGCGGCCTTCAGTTCATCGGTGCCGATTTTTCCGGCCTGAAAGTCCGCCCGGGCCTGCTTCAGTTCCGCCGGGCGGAGGAAGCTGCCTACAAAATCGTAACGAAGGGGGTGTTTGCCTTGCTCATGGTCGTGCTCCTTTAGAAAAAACTGTCGATATATCCGGTACGGACGCCGGCCGGCGCCGTATCGGTCTGATTCCAAAATTGCCGCCTCAGTCGTGGGTGCGGGGCAGGTTCCAGCGGTAGTGGGCGGAAAGGCACCGGATGGCGAACACCAGCGCCGCCCCGGCCAGCATGGCCGGCAGTTCCCCGGCGGGGCGCAGCAGGGCGCACAGCACCGCCCCCGCCAGCGACGCGCAGGCGTAGACGTGCTTGACGAAGATGTAGGGCATATCCCCCGCCATCATGTCCCGCAGCAGCCCGCCGCCCACGCCGGTAATCACCCCCACGAACACCAGCAGGTACAACGACGGCGCCTCCACGCAGTGCCACGCCACCCGGACGCCCATGACGGTGAAAATCCCCAGCCCGGCGCTGTCCATCAGCAGCATGGCAAGGTCGTGGCGGCGCTGGTTGGCCATGAGCAGCTGCCGGGCGCCGGAGAGGAACAGCAGCAACGACACCCCAATGGCCACGGCGGAGGCGGTGGGATCCCGGAAAGCGGCAGGAGGTGTGTTGCCCAGCAGCACATCCCGCAGCATCCCGCCACCGCAGGCGGTGGTCAGCCCCAGAATGCACACGCCAAAGAGATCCATGCCCTTGTGGATGCCCAGCAGGGCGCCGGAGGCGGCGAAGGCCACGGTGCCCAGCATCTCAAAGAGGAAGAGGAACCGTTCCATGGGTCACTCTCCCCTTCTCACCATTTCCATAAAGGCGGCGGCCGCGGCGGTGGGGGGCACCTCCTTCAGGGTGCACATATCCACGCTGCGCTCAGGGATGGTGAAGTCGGTTTTCAGCAGGCGGATGCTGCCGCTTTCCAGATCCTTCCGGACAAATTCCAGCGTCACGCCGGCCACCCCCAGCCCGATGCCTGCCAGCGTCACCAGCAGCTGCCGGGAGGACAGTTCAATCTCCGGGGTGAGGGTCACGCCGGCCTTCAGGAACTCCTGCTCTAAAAAGACCCGGGAGCTTGCCTTGCGTTCCAGCAGAATCAGGGGGAACCCGGCGATTTCCTGCCGGGTGTAAATCCGCTCAAAGTCGCAGGGGTAATTCTTCCCCGCCACGAACACGGAATGGGTGGGGAAGCAGGGCCACGTTTCCAGCGCGGCGTCTTTGGGGGAGGAGGCAAAGGCGATGTCCACCGCCCCGGAGCGCAGCATACTCAGCACCTTGGCGCTGCGGCCGGAGACGATTTTCAGCCGGATGCCGGGGTGCTGGCGGTGGAACGCGTCCAGATACGGGGTGAGGAACTGGCCGGTGACGGTGTCGCTGGCGCCGATGGTCAGGGTACCCAGCAGCAGCTGCTGGGCCTGGGACAGCTTGTCCTCCCCGGTGGCCAGCAGGCCCAGGGCGTTGCGGACGTACTGATAGAGCATCTGCCCCTCCCCCGTCAGCACCACGCCCCGGGGGGAGCGGGCAAACAGCCGCGCCTGTAAGGAGGTTTCCAGCTGCTTGATGGACTGGCTCACCGCCGACTGGGAAATATAGAGGTTCTTCGCCGCCGCCGAGATATTCCCGGCCTCCGCCACTTCCTTGAACACCCGGTACAATTCCAGCTTGACTGCCATATCCGTCCCTCCGTAATCAGTGGTTCTTATTGCTTTGATTCCCATTATAAGCGCCCGCCGGAGGGAATGCAACGGGGAAACCGCCGGGGGAGAGAGAAATTTCGGCGGGGATAGAGGGAATTTTCCGTCAGATATAAAAAAGTGCCCCCGCTCCTTTCGGAGCGGGGGCGGCTGCTATCTCAGCTCAGATGAGTTTCGATAGATTAGAAAGTGCGGACGTAGGTCAGATCGCCATAGACAATTCTGTAGGTACCGCTGCCGATAGCGGGAATTACTTCGGTAGTGGCACTATTGGAATTGGTGACAGTGACGGTGACAGTGTCGATGGTGGTGTACTCAGTAGTGCCGGCATTCAGTACCTGCAGGTTGACCTTGACGGTCTTGGTACCAGTAATGGCGTTCTTCAGAGTAACCGTGACCTTCTTGTCGGCGGTCAGTTCGACGCCAATCACAGAGGAATCAACTTCGGGCACTTCCGGAGTTTCGGAATCCTTGACCTCCTGGATGAACAGGTTGGTGACCTCGCCATCCTTGGTGGTGTAGATGAAGGTGTCGTTGGCATCCTTCTTCACGGACTTGATGGAGGCGGAAGTGATCTCGCCATCCTCGTCAACCAGCCAGATCTTGGCATTCTCGGCAACAGTCCAAGAAGTGTTGCCCAGCTTCACAGTGTACTCACCAGAGATCTTGTTGGTTCCGGTGCCGGCGCCGCACTTGTCATCATTATACTTGGTGACACCGGTGATCACGCCGTCATTGTTGGTGGTATAGCTGTCGAACAGGAAGTTGTAGGTATCCTCAGAGACGCCGGTGGCAATGTAGCTGTTGTTCATAGTAGCCTTGTCGGTCAGATCCTTAAACAGATCAGCCGCAACCTTTGCAACAGTCACCTCACCGCCGATTACAGCGTTGACCTCATAGTAGTCAACCTTGGAATCCTTGTCGGAGATCTTCTTGGACTGGGATTCGCCAGCCAGATAGAGGGTCTTGCTGTTGTTGCCGGTGATGGTAACGCCATCGGCAGAAGCGTCAATGAACATGACGGTAGCCATATCAGCGGTCTTGCAGTAGTAGGCCACATACATATCCTTGCCGTTAGCCTTGATGTCGGGAGCGCCCTTGATGCCGGTGTAGACGTTCCAGTCACCGTCGTTGTTCTTCACAACAAACACGGTCTTGCTGTTGGCATAGATGCTGTCCTTGTCAGCCACCTTGACGGAAGCCTTGCTGTTCTCCATCACGAAGGCGGTGGTCACACGAGGCTTACCGTTCTCGTCATTAGGCTCTTTAACATTTTCGCCCACGCGATAAGTGCCCTGTGCAGCAGTGCCGCCGGCAACTTCCTTCAGAGTGACCTCATCGGCCTTTTCGTCATAACTCCAGGTGACGATGTCGCCCTGGGCAATGCCCTTCTTGGTATAATTCTTATCGGTGTCGTAGGTCTTGGTGCTGCCGTCAGCCTTCAGCAGCTTAACGCGGGCATCCGTAAAGGCGCCGTCGCCCTCGATGGCCAGAACCATGGCATAATCGCTGGAAACGAACTCGTCTTCCTCAACATAGATGACGTTGCCATCGTTGTCCAGATAGAAGTTGTAGTCGCTCTTGGTGGACACGGTCACGCCACCGTCATAGCCGATCTTCTTGGAGATCTTGTAGACGGTGCCGCCCAGAGTGTAACTCTTGCCGGTAACAATCTTAGTTACCTCGCCGGTAACCTTCTCGGCAACCTTGACGGACTTGATTTCCTTAGCAGACTCGGAGAAGGTGTACAGGACAACATCATCGTCCTCGAACTCTTCATCAGTCTCATACTTGCCGTCGAAGTTTGCGGGAGCAGTATCGGAAGCGTTGGCAACCACAATGTAAGCATCCTTGGACTTGGTGGCAGCAACGCTCTTGGAAACGGTGCCGACATAGGTGTTCACGGTGCAGATGGTGACATCGTTGGTGTCGTCGTCGTGATAGACATAGGTGGTAGCACCATTGCCAACGCCAACCTTTTTGTCATTGCCCTTCTTCACGTCCTGATTGTCCTGAGCGGTGCCGTCGATATAGTACTCGGCGGAATCCTTGCTGCTCATGTTCAGATCGGAGTAGATGTCGCCCAGCTTGACCTCGCCGGTGTAGGTCTGGTCAGCGGTCTTATCATAGGTACCGATCTTTTCGGCCTTCAGAGTCCACTTGGTAGCAGGCTGAGCAAAATCGTCGGTCACGTCGTTGTCCTTCAGATCAGTGAAGTACTTCTCGGCGAACTGCATCTTGCCGTCCTTGCTGCCAATGTTGCCGTCGGTCTTGCCGGTGTTGGCCATTTCCTTGGCGGTGGACTTGTTGGTGAAGGTGATGCCGTTGACGGTGACGGAGTTGTTGTTCTCATACTCCACCATGGTGGCCTTCAGGGTGTTGAAGGCATACAGGCAGGCCTCTTCACGGTTGACAGCCTTGGTGCCGTTGAACTCGCCGTTCAGGCCGTCGTCCAGCTCGATGTGCAGAGCGCGCTTGGCAACCTGGATGGACCAGTTGTTGCCGGTGTAGCCCTCGGTGGTGGCGTCATAGCCCAGAGCGCCCAGCAGCATCTTCATGAAAGCATAGCCGCTGAGGGTGTTGGCGGGACGGAAGGTGCCGTCGGCGTAGCCGCTGATGATGCCTTCCTTGGCGCAGTAGGCGATGTAGCCTGCGAAGTTGTTGGTGGTGGGCACGTCGCTGTAGGGAGCGGCGTCAGCCACCAGAGCGGAGGCGGTGGTGGGGCCAAGGATCAGGTTGCAGATGATCTTGGCGGCAGCACCACGGGTCAGGGTGTTGCTGGGACGGAAGTCACCTTCGGAATAACCGTCGATGACCTTCACGGCGGACATCACGTCAACAGCTTCTTTGTAGTTGATCTTGCTGTTGTCGGTGAAGTCCTTGGCACCGGCAGAGACAGTGACCAGAGACATGGTCATTACCAGAGCCAGTACCAGAGAAAGGAACTTCTTCATGGGGTTTCCTCCTTATAAAATGTCGAAACGCAGCCATGAGGTTTCCCCGCCCCGGGTTCCGGGTTTCGTGTCGGGGCTAGCCGAACCTGCGGAGATGCAGGCCTACACCAAGCACGGAGCCTGGAGGCAGTTTGCCCGCAGCTTTGTTTCGCAAGGCTACTTTAGCAGGAACGCCCCGAAATGTAAATAGTTTCGCACGGTATGTAACACAAGTGCAAAAAAGAGAGGGAATTACGAGCACGGCGCACAACGAGATTGCCGCAAATCGTGATTCCCTCTCTATGTTTCCTCCGGCGGCAGGGCGTACCGCCGCCCCACCGGCACCAGACGCCCCTCCTCCGCCAGACGGCGGAGCATCCGCCCGGCCTGCTGGGGCGTGACCCCCAGCAGCTCCGCAGCGCCCCGGCGGCTCACCAGCCCCCGCGCCCGCAGGTACGATGTCAACGCCTGCTCCCGGGCTTCCGGGGGCACCACCGCCCCCGCCGGGTAGAAGCGCACCCCCACCCGGGTCAGCCGGCCGTCGTCCGTCAGGCGCTTCAGCCGCGCCGTGGCCGTGTTTTCCGAAATGCCCAGCAGCGCCATGGCGTCCTCCCGGGTCAGGGAGCCCCGCGCTTCCGCCGCCGCCGTCAGCCGCGCCTCCGCCTGCTGCGCCGCCGTCCGCTCATACAGCCGCCGGAGGGTCATCTGCCCCAGCCCGCCCCGGCGCAGAGCCTCCCCCGCTGCGGCGGAAACCCGGGGCAGACCCATGGGGGCGCCGGTTTCCGGCTGGGCGAACACCGCCTGCCCCCTGCCCTGCCGTGGTTTCGCTTCCCCCAGCAGTCGGCTGAGCCGGGCGCCCATGGGCAGCGTCCTGTCCGGCAGGCAAATCCTGTCCCCGGCGAAGTCCACCTGCGCCCACGTCAGGGAGGCCGCCTCCCCCGGCCGCAGACCCAGCCGCCAGCACATCCAGATAGCCAGTCCCGCCGGGGAGCTGCCCTCCCGCTGCACGATGCGCCAGAGGGCGTACTCCGTGTCCGCCTCCCCGGCGGGGGACACCTCCCGGGGCGCCGCCCCGGCGCCGAAGCGATCCCGGAGGGAGCGGACGCTGAGGCCGCTGACTTCCGCCGCGTAGACCCAGCCCCCCTCCGCAATCCGGCGGCGCAGCCAGTCGTGGCGCAGATCCATGAGGCTCACCGCCTGCCCGCCGGCGTCCAGCGCCGCCCGGGCCAGCCGGGAGACAGTTTCCGCCGTCAGGGGGGTGCCGCTGCGGTCTGAGACAATCACCCGGCCGGCGGGAGTGTGATGCATCGCCCGGCGGCGCCGGAGGCATTCCGCCGTGGAGGGTTCCATGGGGACGCTGCGATCCGGCAGCAGCAGGAGGTTTTCCCCGAAGTCCACCTGATCCCAGGTCAGGGCGTTGATTTCCCGCCGGCTCAGCCCCTGCAGCCACGCCAGCCGGAGGATGGTGCCCTCCGTGTCGCAGGGGTGCTGCTCCAGAATCCCCGCCATGGCCGTCTCGTCCGGCCGCTTGCAGTCCGCCGCCATAAGAACCTCCCTCCGCGCCCCGGGCGCCATAATGTTGACACTCCTATTTTAATCAATGCGGCTGCAAAATGCAAGGCGGCGGAAACGGGACTTCCGCATTGACAGCCTGCGGCGGAAATGGTACCATATCCGACAGAGAATGAGAAAGGCGAGGAAACGGACATGACGCTTGACAAACTGAAGGTGGGTGCCTCCGGCACCATCACCGCCGTAGGCGGCGACGGCGCCCTGCGCTGCCGGCTGCTGGATATGGGGCTGATTCCCCGTACCCGGGTAACATTGCAGAAAATTGCCCCCATGGGCGATCCCATCGAGATCCGGGTGCGGGGCTATGAGCTGACCCTCCGGGTGGAGGAGGCTCAGAAAATCGAAGTGGAGGAGGACGCCTGATGATTTTTGCGCTTGTAGGCAATCAGAACTGCGGAAAAACCACCCTCTTCAACGCCCTCACCGGCTCCAACCAGCACGTGGGCAACTTCCCCGGCGTCACCGTGGATCAGAAGATGGGGGACATCCGGGGGGAGAAGGACTGCTCCGTGGTGGATCTGCCGGGCATCTACTCCCTGCGGCCCTACACCCAGGAAGAAATCGTCTCCCGGGATTTCATCATCAACCAGAAGCCCGACGGCATCATCAACATCGTGGATGCCACCAACATTGAGCGGAACCTGTACCTGACCCTCCAGCTGCTGGAACTGCGGGTGCCCATGGTGCTGGCGCTGAACATGATGGACGAAGTGCGGGCCAACGGCGGCTCCATCGATGTGCAGAAAATGAGCGCCGCTCTGGGGATTCCCGTGATTCCCATTGTGGCAGCCAAGAGCGAGGGCGTCAGCGAACTGGTGGATCAGGCGCTGGCCGCAGCCCGGAGCAGAACTCTGCCGGCAGTCACGGACTTCTGCTCCGACGATTCCGCCGTCCACCGCTGCATCCACGCCGTGGTGCACCTGATTGCGGATCACGCCGACCGCATCGGTGTTCCGGCACGGTTCTGCGCTGCCAAGCTCATTGAGGGCGGCGACAATCTGGCGGAGCAGCTGGGGCTGGACGAAAATGAGAAGGAACTGCTGGAGCACTGCATTGTCCAGATGGAGGCGGAAACGGGGCTTGACCGCAACGCCGCTCTGGCGGATATGCGCTACAGCTTCATTGAAAATGTGGTGCAGAACTCCGTGGTGAAGTGCCATGAGAGCCGGGAGCACGCCCGCTCCATGCGGATTGACCGGATTCTCACCGGCCGCCATACCGCCATCCCCACCTTTCTGGTCATTATGCTCCTCACCTTCTATCTTACCTTCAATGTCATCGGCCAGCGGCTGTCCGACTGGATGCAGGTGGGAATCGACGCCCTGACCGCCATGGCGGACGGCGCGCTGACGGCCTACGGCATCAACCCGGTGGTGCACAGCCTCATCATCGACGGTATCTTTGCCGGCGTAGGCAGTGTGCTGGTGTTCCTGCCCATCATTGTCACGCTGTTTTTCTTCCTGTCCATTCTGGAGGACACGGGCTACATGGCGCGGGTGGCCTTCGTAATGGACAAGCCCCTGCGGAAAATCGGCCTGTCCGGCCGCAGCATCGTGCCCATGCTCATCGGCTTCGGCTGCTCGGTGCCCGCCATTATGGCCACCCGCACCGTGTCCTCGGATCGGGACCGGAAGATGACCATCCTGCTGACGCCGTACATGAGCTGCTCCGCCAAGATTTCCATTTACGCCTTTTTCACCGCCGCCTTCTTCCCCAGATACCAGGCGCTGGTGATGATTGCTCTGTACATTCTGGGGATTCTCATCGGCATCGCGGCGGCGCTCATTATGAATCAGACGGTTTTCCGGGGGAAGCCGGTGCCCTTTGTCATGGAACTGCCCAACTACCGGCTCCCCAGCCTCAAGAGCGTGGCGCTGCTGCTGTGGGAAAAGGCCCGGGACTTCCTGCAGCGGGCCTTCTCCGTGATTTTTCTGGCCACCATCATCATCTGGTTCCTCCAGAGTTTTGACACCCGGCTGAACGTGGTTTCCAACAGTGTCGACAGCCTTCTGGCGCTGGTGGGGCAATGGCTGGCGCCCCTCTTTGCGCCTCTGGGTTTTGCAGACTGGCGCTGCGCCACTTCCCTCATCTCCGGCCTCATTGCCAAGGAGTCCGTGGTCAGCACGCTGGAAATCCTGCTGGGGGGCGGCGCCGTGTCCGGGCTGTTTACCACCCGCTCCGCCATCAGCTTTCTGGTGTTTACGCTGCTGTATACGCCCTGCGTTGCGGCCATCGCCACCATCCGCCGGGAACTTGGTTCCGCCGTGAAAACCGCAGGCGTGGTTCTGATGCAGTGCGGCGTCGCCTGGGTTGCCGCGCTGGCGGTCTACACCCTGCTTGGAGCGCTGTGATGGGTGTGCTTGATTGGCTGCTGCTGGCGCTGATTGCCGGAGCCGCGGTCTGCGCCGTGCGCCGTCTGCGGCATCATGGCAGCGGTGGCTGCTGCGGAGACTGTACCCGCTGCGGCGAACACCGGCAGGACAGCACCTGCCGCCGGAGCCGTAAGGAACGCTGACAGGCCGGTGTCCCCGGCTCCGTCGGTGAAAGGCGCCGGTTTTCGTACCTGTTGCAGGAAAAGACAGCTTCCGCAGACGCTGATGATTTTCCGCCTTTCCGCTGCAACAATTGGCTCCTGATTGACACAAACAGGCGCCGGGTTTATCACCCGGCGCCTGTTGTTTTTCTGATTCCGTTTTCTTCCGCTTCTCCGGGACAGATGTCCTTCCCGGTATGCGGCTGCCGCGGGGCTTCCGGCGGAGTTATTCCTCGTTCCGGGCCTTGGCCTCGGCAATGGCCTTCTCCTGCGCCGCAGGGGGGCAGTCCTCATAGCGGACAAAGTGCAGGGTGAAGGTTCCCCGGGACTGGGTCATGGAGCGGAGGTCGATGGCATAGGTGCTCATCTCACCCATGGGAACCTCGGCGGTGATGACCTGCTCGCCGTGTCCGGCGGGATCCATGCCCATCACGCGGCCCCGGCGCTTGTTGAGATCGCCCATAACGTCGCCCATGTAGCTGTCGGGCACCGTGACCTTCAGTTCGCCCACAGGCTCCATCAGGCAGGGGTTGGCCTCCGGCAGAGCCGCCTTGAAGGCCAGCTGTGCCGCGGTCTTGAAGGCGATTTCGGAGGAGTCCACGGGGTGATAGGAGCCGTCATACAGAACGGCCTTCAGGTTCACCACAGGGTAGCCTGCCAGCGGGCCGTGGACGCAGGCCTCACGCAGGCCCTTTTCCACGGCGGGGAAGTAGTTCTTGGGTACGGAGCCGCCGAAGACTTCCTCGGCAAAGATCATATCGTCCTGCTCGGTCTGGGGCTCGAAGCGAATCCACACGTCACCGAACTGGCCGCTGCCGCCGGTCTGCTTCTTGTGGCGTCCCTGCTTCTGGACGGTCTTGCGGATCTTCTCCCGGTAAGCCACCCGGACAGGGCTCAGTTCCACTTCCACGTTGAAGCGGGTCTTCAGCTTGCTGACCAGCACATCCACCTGCATATCGCCGGCGCAGGAGAGCACCATCTGGTGGGTTTCCGCGTTATTGACGACGCTGAAGGAGGGATCCTCCTCATTGAGGCGGTTGAGTCCCTGCGCCACCTTGTCGTCCTGACCCCGGGTCTTGGGGGCGATGGCCACGGAATAGCAGGGCTCGGCGAAGGGGATGCCCTTCAGAGCCACCACCTTGCGGCTGTCGCACAGGGTATCGCCGGTCTTGACCTTGTCCATCTTGCCGATGGCGCCGATGTCGCCGCAGACCAGTTCCTTGACCTCCACGGCCTTCTTGCCCCGCATAGTGTACAGGCGGCCCAGCTTCTCGCTGTCGCCGGTGCGGGCGTTGACCATGGTCATATCCGGCGTCAGGGCGCCGGAGAGCACCTTCACGAAGGAGTACTTGCCGTACTGGTCGGAGATGGTCTTGAATACGAAGGCTGCGGGGACGCCGCCGGAGGAAACCACGAACTCCTCGGTGGAGCCGTCTGCCAGCGTGGCCTTATGATAGTTGCCCTGCTCGGGGGAGGGCAGCAGTTCCACAATGTTGTCCAGCAGCATCAGGGAACCCATGCCCGCCACGGCGCTGCCGCAGAGAACGGGGAAGATGCCCAGATCCCGGACGCCCTGACGCAGTCCCTGGGCCATTTCGGCATAGGTGAAGTCCTCGCCGTTGAAGAAGCGCTCCATGAATTCCTCGCTGGTTTCCGCCACGGACTCCTTCAGGGCATCGTTGAATTCCTCAACCACGCCGGCCTTGTCATCGGGAATCTCAATTTCCACCCGCTTGCCGTTCTTCATCTCATAGGCGCGCTTGTTCAGCACGTCGATGATGCCGGTGACCTTCTTGTTCTCGTCCCAGATGGGCACCACAACCGGCGCCACGTTCTTGCCGAAGCGCTCCCGGAGGGCCTCAAAGGTGGCGTTGTAATCGCTGTTGTCCTCATCGGTTTTGGAGATATAGATGAAGCGGGGCATATTCCGCTCCTCGCAGTATTTCCACGCCTTCTCCATGCCTACGGACACGCCGTCCTTGGCGGAGCATACGATAACGGCGGCGTCGGCGGCACGGAGGGCCTCCATCACCTCGCCGGCAAAGTCGAAAGCACCCGGCGTATCCAGTACGTTGATGCGGCAGCCCTTGTAGTCAATGGGCGCCACAGCCGTGGACAGGGAAATCTGGCGCTTGACCTCTTCGGGATCATAGTCGCACACGGTATTACCGTCAACCACCCGGCCCTGGCGCTCAATGGCGCCGGTCAGGAACAGCAGATTCTCTGCCAGAGAGGTCTTGCCGCTGCCGCTGTGACCCAGCAGGCAGATGTTGCGGATGTTCTGTACTGAATAGCTCATGTTCGTTCCACTCCTTATGTTGATGCTGTTGACACGGCGGAAGGCCGCCGGAAAATCGTCAACTCATAGAGTTTGCTTGCTCTAATGTGTAAATTATAGCGCTTTTCAGCAGGCAATACAACAAAAATTTTGTGGGATTTTACATTTTGGAGGGGTAGGCAAAAAGGCCGCCCTATTTTTGTGAGGTCACGCAAAACCGCTGCCGCCCCGGGCTTCCGGGAAATTGGGGGAATTTCCTCCGGAAATAAGCGGAGGCGCGGCATTGCCGCGCCTCCGTGTCCGATTTTCTTCACTTTTCCGCAGGTTTTCAATAGCGTCCCGTCCAGTCGCTCATCAGCAGCACCGGCAGCGTCCACAGCAGCAGGAACACGCTCAGGGACAGGGGCGTCAGCAGGTCGAATTTCTGTAGGGACACCAGATAGGCCGTCAGCAGGACGCCGGCGGCGCTGCCTATCATGGAAAGCCAGGAGGCCCGGCGCACGGCCGTCCGCAGGCGGCGGCTTCCCACCACCGCCTCGGCATAGGGCAGCAGCCCCTCCCGCAGCAGCAGTGCCCGGGGAAGTCCCCGATCCTCCTCTGCCTCGCTGAGTGCCACCCGGCCGGTGAGATCCGGGAACTCCACCTTCAGCCGCTTCTGGAATTTCCGCTTCAGCAGTGCCGGCGTGATGTTGGGATCCCGCACCGCCAGAATCGGCATAATCCGGCTGCGGCGCATCATCCGCAGGGCGTAGTCCACGCTTTCCGCCGCCTCGTATTTTACGGCGAATACCGCCGCCAGCTGGTGGTCGATGGCCAGAAAAACGCCGGTTTTCAGGTTGATATTGCCGGGAAGGCGGACGCTCTGCTTCCGCATGAAGGACGCCGTCCCCAGCAGGACGGACTCCCCGTGGATGGTGCAGCCGAAGCCGCCCTGTTCGTAAAAGCTCAAATCTCCGGCGGTTTCCCGGGGCGCTCCCTCCCCTACCGCCAGTGCGTCAAAGACCCGTTCCAGCCCGCAGCCGGCTTCATGGGCGATGGCCGCGGCATAGGCGGAGGCCTTCCCCAGTTCCTCGCCGTAGACCTTCACGCCGTTGAGGCGGATGGTTCCCGGGGGGAACAGGTCGCTGTCCGTGAGAATCAGGCTGCGGCGCTTCCCAATCCGGTTGGCGCCGTCCCAGCCGGCCACGGCGCAGCCGCTCTTCTGCTGCCGCCGGGTCAGCCGCGCCCAGGGAAGCCCCCAGCACAGCGGCAGGGAAAAGGTGGCGCCTGCCGTCAGGGTGGCAGACCAGTTCAGCAGGAAATCCGACCCACGGCCGGCTCCCAGAGAGGTCAGCCCCGCAAACACCAGAGACGCCATCAGAATCAGGGGCAGGAACACCGTCTGAAGCCGGAGGGCATAGTCGTTCCGGCGGGCCGTTGTGTAAAAGCCCCGGAGACTGCCTCGCTGCTTACAGGCACCCCGCCCGGTTTCCGTCACCAGATAGGGGGGATGGTCGTCCAGAGAGGCTGTGCGGAAGCTGTCGCTGTCCCCCCGGCTCTCCCGGCTGATGCCCAGCTGGGCAAAAAACAGTGCCGCCGACACCGCCGGGGCGTAGGGTGCCGCCGCCGTGCGTCCCGCGTGGAACAGGCACAGCAGGCAGTCCGCCGCCGACACCGGCACCGCAAGGGAAATCAGCAGGGCGCCGGTGCAGCAGCCCTCCCGCAGCCGCCGGAAGCCATAGAGGGGCACCTGACGGCACAGCACCAGATTCACCAGCAGCAGTGCCAGCACCGCCACGCACTGCAATTCCCCGTCCCCCGTCCAGTAGGGGATGCTTATGCCGTACTGCTCCGCCGCAGAAACGGCCAGCGGCAGCAGCGCCGCAAAAAATGCCGCCGCCAGCGGACGGCTCTGGCTGCGGCAGTCCTCCCGGCACGCCGCAGCCTCCTCGGCCAGTTCCGGCTCCTCCCCGATGGTATCCGCTTCCGTCACCGGCTTCGGAGGCGGCGGTGCCTCCGCCGGGTCGTAAAACCGCTCCGTATCCTCCTGCTGCCGCTTCCGGGAAAACAGTCCCCGCTTCGGCTTCAGCAGCGGCTCCCTGTGTTCCTCCATGACGGCACCCACCGTGGTGCCCACCAGTTCCTCAAGGCTCAGGAAACGGGATTCCTCCGGCTCTTCTTCCGGAGGTTCTTCCGCCGTATCCGGCTCCGGCGCATCCTCCGGTTCCTCTTCTTCGGCTCGCGCCTTTGCGGCGGCCTTCATCCGCCGGTGCCAGAGGGTGCCCGCCGTCGGAGGAGCCGCTTCCGGCTCCTCTTCCCTGCCGTCCGGCGCCGCCGCACCGGCTTCCTTCGGCGGTGCCGGCGTCTCCGGCTCCACCTCCTGCTCCACCTCTTCCATGATTTTCTGCTGGCGGCTGCTGCCGTATTCCGCAAGGATTTCCTCCAGCGTGTAGTCCTCTTCCGAGGCAGGGACATCCCAAGACTCTGCGCCGTCTATTCTGTTTTCCCGTTGATTCGACACAGTATCCCTCTTTCGTGTTTTCTCAGCCCTGCATCCGCTGACGCACCGCCTCATACAGCAGAATTGCCGCCGAGGCACTGGCATTCAGGGAGTTCAGATCCCCCTTCATGGGGATACTCACCAGAAAATCGCAGGTTTCCGCAGCCAGACGGGTCATGCCGTCCCCCTCGCTGCCGATAACAATCGCCGCCGGGCCTTTCAAATCCGCGTCATACAGGCCGGTGGTGCCGTTGGCCGCCGTGCCGAATACCCACAGCCCCTGCTTCTGCAAATCCTTCAGCAGGGAGGGAATATTGGGCACCCGGGCCACCTTCATGTGGGACACCGCTCCGGCGGAGGTTTTGGCCACCACGCTGGTAAGCCCCGCGCTGCGGCGCTTGGGGATAATGACGCCGTGGGCGCCGGCGCAGTAGGCCGTCCGGATAATGGCTCCCAGATTGTGGGGATCGGAAATTTCGTCGCACACCACAATCAGCGGTTTTTCGTCTTTGGCGGCGGCGTCTGCCAGAATCTCCTCCACCGAGGCGTATTCCCGCACCGCCGTCAGGGCGATAACCCCCTGATGGGCATGGGTGCGGCTCATGGCGTCCAGCTTCCGCCGGTCAGCCTCCACCACCACCGCGCCGGCTGCCCGGGCTTTGGAGGCGATATGCCCCAGGGTTTTGTCCGTTTCCCCCTTCTGAATGAAAATCTTATCAATGCCGGTGCCTGTCCGCAGTGCCTCAATCACCGCATTGCGGCCTTCAATCAGGCCGTCGGCCTCAGCGGTCAACCGGTCTTTTTTCTCGTCTGTCATAGAATAACCCTCTCAAACATGAAATCCTGATGGTTCCCAGTATATCACAGGGAGCCGCCGCAATAAAGATGATTTTCACAAAAAGCCACCGCCCTCAGGTCGTCGGGAATACCGCGTCCTTACGGGGACGCCGGCTGCGGAACCCCTACAGTGCAATCCAGTATCGCTGGAGGATGCCGCAGGCGCTGAACTCCGGTTTCACCTCTACCTCATTCTCCAGTATGCCGCCGTTTTTTACAATGGTGCGCCGGGAGGCGTCGTTGTCCTTGCCGCAGACCAGCAGCAGCTTCTCTTCCCCGTATTCTTTGCAGACCGACAGCAATAACCGAAGCATTTCGGAAGCATATCCCTTCCGGCGTTCCGACGGCCGGACGCTGTAGCCTACGTTCCCGCCGTATTGCATCAGGAAAGGTGACAGGGGATGCCGGTAGTCCATGATGCCCACCACCTTCTCATCTGCCCTCCGGAGGGCCAGAAACACCTCCGACGGCACATAGCCCGCCCCGTATTTCCCTTTCAGCCGGTGTTCAAAGTCAATCCACTTGGAATAAGTGTCCGTGTCCTCCAGCCCGGCGCAGCCGTCAAAGCCGCTGCGGCAGGCCAGCATCTCGCTCCTGTATTCCATGACCTGCGTCTCATGGATGGCGGCAGGCCTGACCAGCTTCAGTTCCATGGTTCCCTCCGTAAGCGCCGCTTCGCGGCTTGTCTGCCTCCAGCTTATCACACGGCGGAGGAAACCGCAAGGGCAGCCCGCATATCTGCCGCCGCCTTATTATCGAAGGGCACCGAGCAGTGCCGGATCAACAGCCGCAGAGCTGCCCGGAGAAGCCGGCAGGAAAACGCGAAGCAGCCGCACGGAATCCCGTGCGGCTGCGTTTTTCAGACAGGCTTATAACCGGCGGCGCACTCCCTGAGAGAACTGCGCCGCTGCCCCGCAGATACCGGTCAGGAATCATGGCTCCCGGAAAGCGGTTCCGGGGCTTCAGCCGAAGTTCCAATGGGAAATGTCCGTGTCGGCAGTGTAGAGATCCGGGAAAACGAGGGACTGGCCGCTGCTGTCCGGTGTCAGAGGCCAATCACCGGGGCAGATGTTTTTCCGGCCGTATTCATCGGTAAAGACTGCGGCATATTCCAGCAAATCCCCGTCGGCCAGCGGAACGGACAGCGGATCCAGCCGGTAATACTCGGCGGTTTCATCATAGCCGGAATAGCTGGTCTGTTCATCCGGAGAGATGGGCTGCGCCCAGGCAATCAGCCGCTTGTTTTTGAAAAATCCCACCTGGGTGGAAACCGCCTCCGCCCGGGGAATGAACACGTTGTCCGACTCCGGATTCTTCATCATCAGGAGAAATTCCATAGGTTCCGGCAGGGTCAGGGTGCCGTTTTCCAATTCGGCACGCCCCTGAATATCCGCATTCTCAAACAGCAATGCTTCCGGCAGGGAACCGGAATACAGGCCGGTAAGGGTTTGCAGGGGCTGGGTCTGGCGGGTGCCGTCCGGCAGGACGAACACCACGGAGACGGCAATGTCGTCCGTCAGTTCGCAGGTCAGTTCCGCGGAGAACTTCTCGCTGATGGGCTGGCCGTTCTGATCCAGCACAGGCCGGACGGTTTCCATGGCGGCGCCATGGCCGTTGTCCGCAGAAAATTCCGCGTACATTCCCTCCACAAAGGTTTTGGGGACGGCGCAGACGGAGAAGGTCACGGCATTGGCTTTCAAATCACAGGATGCAATCCGGACATCGGAATCGGTAACCAGACTGCCCTGCTGGCGGAGAATTTCCTCCACCTGCCCGGAAATGCTGGATACCTGACCGGACACGCTGCGTTCCATCTGGTTAATCCGATTGTAAACGCCGTCAAACCGCTGTCCAATCAGTCTGACGGAACTGTAAGCGGCGCACAGAATGGTCAGCGCCGCCAGCACATAGGGCCACTTCTTCCGGGGCTTCCGCTCCGGCAGGGCGGCGATGTACCGCTCCGTAATTTCCTCCACCATTTTCAGCTGGGCGTCCGTCAGTTCCCCGCTGTCCGGGGCGGGAGGTGTCTCCGGGGCTTCCTCTACCCCCAGAAGCCAGCCCACCGTAACGCCGAACCGGCGGCTGAGCGCCACCAGCTTGTCGATTTCCGGCAGGGCGGCGTCGGATTCCCACTTATAAATGGACTGCCGGGAAACACCAAGCTCCGCCCCCAGCGCCTCCTGAGAGAGGCCGGCTTCCTTCCGCTTCCGGGCAATCCGCTGGCCTGTGGTCATAGGCGTCACATCCTTTCGTGGAAACAGCATCGCCGAAATCGGGGGAAAAAGCCACCAACTTTCCGGAGAAAACTGTAAACCGACGGTTTACATGGCCTGAAAAACCGGGATTTTCCGGCTTTGGCTCACCACAGCAGCATCTTCTGCGCTTCCCGTGCCAGTTCAGCCCGGAAATCGGGGTGTGCCACGGCAATCAGGTTCTCCACCCGCTGCCGGACGGAGTGCCCCCGCAGAGGGGCGATGCCGAACTCCGTTACCACATAGTCCACAATGTTCCGGGGGATGGACACGGCACTGCCCAGAGGCAGCGCCCCGCTGATGCGGGAGAGGGTACCACCTCCCGCAGTGGAAGAGAGGGCAATGACGGAGCGGCCGTTGGGGGCACTGTGGGCGCCGTAGGCAAAGTCCAGTGCGCCGCCGGTGCCGGAGTACTGGCGGCTGCCGATGGTTTCCGAGGAAACCTGCCCCAGCAGGTCTATCTGTAAGGCCGTGTTGACGGAAACCATGTTTTCGTTTTGGGCGATGGTGCCGGGATGGTTGGTATAGGCAGCAGGGCGGAACATCACCTCCGGATGCTCCCGCAGAAAGCCCAGGGCGTCCTCGTCTCCCAGTGCGAAGGTGCAAACGGTTCTGCCGGGATGCAGGCTTTTCCGGCGGTTGGTCACCGCGCCGGAACGGATCAGATTCATCATGGCGTTGCCCAGCATCTCCGTGTGAATGCCCAGATCCCGCTTGCCTGTCAGGGCGGCAGCCACGGCACCGGGGGTGCCCCCCAGACCGAATTGGACGCAGTCCCCGTCGTGAATCAGTTCCGAAACGTAGCCGCCGATGGCAGCCTCCTCCGGCGTGATCCGGGGATCGTAGGGCAGCACCGGCACCGGAGTGCCGACTTCATAGGCACAGGCCACCCGCTCCCGGGGAATCCGCAGGGGGCTGTCGGCGCGGGGAATGGCGGGATTCACCTCCAGAATGATCCGGTCAGCCGCCGCTGCGCACTCCGGCTCCCACTGAAGGCTGGTGGAAATGCAGTAGGTGCCGTCCGGCTCCATAGGCGGCACCGCCGCCGCGAATACCGTGGGCTTCTGCGCCTCCACCATCATCGCTCCGGTGGCATGGAGATCCGAGGGGTAGTAGGTTACCTGCTTCCGGGGATGCGCCGCCCGGGCGTGCCGCTCATAGAAGGAACTGAGCCAGTGAATCCGGTCACAGGCCTCTCCCATGATGGGGTAATCCCCCAGAACGTTGGAAGTCCAGAGGGACAGGTTGTCCACCTGAGCGGCAGCCGTGTGAAGTTCCGCGAGGAATGCCCTGGGTTCATGGAAATAGGCGGCAACGGCAATGGTGTCGCCGGGACGCAGCAGTGCCAGCGCGTCCTGAAGCGTTTGGGTGTCCATGGGGTTCTCCTTGCTTGTTACAGTTTTTTCTCATAAAGGTTCAGAGGGCGCCGGGCATAGCCCATGAAGAACGTGTCCACGGTGCCGGCGGCTTTGTACCCCAATGCAGGGTACATCCGGTTGGCGGGGAGGTTCTCCACGCCGGTGTCCAGCCGCAGGACGGTTTTGCCCTGCCGCCGGGCGGTTTCCTCGGCGAAGGCTGCCATCTGCCGGGCCAGCCCCTGCCCCGCCCGGGCGGGGTCAATGGTCAGGGTGTGGATAACGGCCGCCTGCGTGTCCTCCGCCGGGATGCTCCACGCGCCGTTTTGATACTCCGGCAGCTGCCGGTCATTGAGGTTCATGCTGCCCCAGACAGTGCCGTCCTCATCGGTGCCCACATACAGCGTCCCGGCCTCGAAAATGCTGCGGGCGGTGGCGGCGGTGGGATAGGCTCCCCGCTGCCAGCCGGTATAACGGATGCCGGTGGCATCCTCGTGGTCTAAAATGGCCTCGTAAATGGCGGCGACGGCAGGGAGGTCGGATTCTCTGGCAAGACGGATCATAAAAAGTCCTCCTGTTGGGATTGTGAATTGGCAGCGATGCCGTGAAAAGCCGGGCGGGCGTAAAAGCGCCCGCCCGAGACTGTCGATAAAGTGGTGAGTTTTCCGCGGCGGTAAGGAAGGGTGTGCGCGGGAAACCCAAGAGGGGTGTCCTGCGCCATTCAAATCTACAGTTTTCAGAACTTTTGTAAAGTTCTGAAAACTGGTTCAGCGGGGCGAAAAGACTTTTTCGCCCCGCTGGGGCGGGCGTAAAAGCGCCCGCCCGTGAGTCTGCTGAACCATTATTCGGATTTTTCGGGATTTGCTTCCGGCTGCTGTTCCGGGGCGGCATCCGATGTCTGCTCCGCGCTGCCGGAAGATTGCTTATCGGAAGTCGGATTCTGGGCGTCATCTCCGGTGGAAGCTTCCTCCGGCGCCTGAATCTTTTCGGAAATCATGTGCACCTTTCTGGCAGCCGGCTCGATGACCTCCGGCTGAGAGGGGCGGAACCCTGTTTCCTTTGCCAATGTAGATGCGTAGGCGTCCTCCACGGTGGAGGGATCCCGGCCTTCGATGATGGCCACCATCTCCGCGCCGGTGATGGTTTCCTTCTCAAGGAGGTAGGCCACCACCTTGTCCATGTCCTCCCGGTTCTCCTTGATGATGTTCACGGCATCTTCATAGCACTTGTCCAGAATGTCCTTGACGGCCTTGTCCATGGCGGCGGCGGTATCCTGTGCGCAGTCCAGCCCGTAGCCGCCGTCCAGATACTGGCTGCGGCGGGAGGCCAGCGCCATCATGCCGAACTGGTCGCTCATGCCGAACATGGCCACCATGTTCCGGGCCACGTTGGTGGCCTCCTGAATGTCCTGAGAAGCGCCGTTGGTCATGGTGTTCAGCACCACCTCTTCGGCGGCACGGCCGCCCATGGACACGGCAATCTTGGCCATCAACTCGTCCCGGGTGCGCAGTTCGGTCTTGTCTTCCTCCGGCATCAGCAGGGTATAGCCCAAAGCCCCCTGAGTATGGGGAACGATGGTGATTTTCTGCACCGGCTCCGTGTTTTTCTGCTTGTAGGCCACCATGGCGTGTCCCACCTCGTGGTAGGCCACCAGCTTCTTTTCAAATTCCGTCAGGACGCTGCCCTTTTTCTCCGTGCCGGCAATCACCAGTTCGAAGGCGGCCAGCAGGTCTTCCTGGGTCACCAGCCTGCGCCCCTTCCGGACAGCCCGGAGGGCGGCCTCGTTCACCAGATTGGCAAGGTCCGCGCCTACGCAGCCGGCGGTGGCCAGCGCCACCTTCTTGAGGTTTACGTCCTCCGCCAGCTTGATGTTCCGGGTATGCACCTGAAGGGTGGCCAGACGGCCTGCCAGATTGGGGCGGTCGATGATGATGCGGCGGTCAAACCGGCCGGGGCGCAGCAGCGCCTGATCCAGCACCTCGGGGCGGTTGGTGGCGGCCAGCAGGATGATGCCCTTGGTGGGGTCGAAGCCGTCCATCTCCGCCAGCAGCTGGTTCAGGGTCTGCTCCCGCTCGTCGTTGCCGCCGAAGCGGCCGGAGTC
>CAKUBJ010000029.1 GCA_934636905.1 uncultured Dysosmobacter sp.
CCATTCAGTGTGGGGGCGTGGTTGCGGGGCGGCTCGAGACGGGGGAACGACACCCTTCTTGGGTTTCCCGCGCACACTCTTCCTTACCGTTGCGAAAGACTTCCTGTTTTATCGACAGTCTCCTCTTTATTCTCTCAGACTGTCCTCTATTTTACGGCAAAACGCCCCTCCGGTCAACGGCAGGCACGGAGAATTTTCCGTATCCGATTTGTAACCGAATCCGCCTTGACATCCGTATCCCGTTCTGCTACGTTGGGGGCAGCAAAACGCCCCCGCTGCGGGGCGCAATTCAAAAAAGGATGGAAGCGGGGAAATGATATGGAATGGAAAGCAAGAGAGAGAGAGAGAGAGACGATGAGGCGCGCCGCTGCTGCGGCGGTGATGCTGCTGGTGTCCGCCGTCCTCTGTGTGTTGATTGACCGGATGCCGGAGCCGGTGCGGGAGCCGCTGCCGGTGCTGATGTACCACCACATGGTGCCGGAGGGGCAGGAGTGCAACGCCATGACCGTAACCCCGGAAAAGTTCCGGCGGGATTTGGAAACCATTCTGGAAAAGGGCTATACCCCGGTACTGCCCCGGGAACTGGCATCAGGCGAACCGTTGCCGGAAAAGCCCATCCTCATCACCTTTGACGACGGCTACCGCAGCAATTACAGACTTGTGTACCCCATTTTGCAGGAGTACGGCGTAAAGGCCTGCATCTCCATTATCGTGCTGATGCCGGATCTGCCCACGGATAATTTCTGCATCTGGTCGGAACTGCGGGAGATGACGGACTCCGGGCTGGTGGAAATCGGCTCCCACAGCTACCGCCTCCACAATCTGGGAGAGGACAAGGGCAATTACGAAAAGGACGGCGCCAACGGCGTGGAGCGCCGGAGGGGTGAGTCCGACGCGGAATTCCAGACCCGGGTGCTGGACGACATTCAGCTGAGCCATGACCGCATTGCGGAGGAGTTGGGCAGCGTCACCTGCTTTGCCTATCCCTTCGGCTGCTCCGACCCGGACGCCAAAGCGCTGGTGGATGAACTGTTCCCCGTGACGCTGATGACTGTCCCCCGCTGCGGGGATCTGGCGAAGGGGCTGCACGACCTGCCCCGGTACACCGTCACCATGCAGACGGATCTGGCAAAGCTGCTGAAATAAAAGGCGCAGGCGCAGGGAAACGGCCGCGCAGGATGCAGAACGTATAACGGAACGGCCGCCCGGGATTTGAACCCGGGCGGCGTTTCTTCTCCATTTTTGTTGGACATTCCGGAAAGGCTGTGGTATACTTATGCTGTATGACTATGCAAGAGGTGAACATCATGCGGATTGACGTGCTGGGCGTCGGCTTTGACAATGTAACCATGGCGGAAGCCGTGGAGCGGGGGGCGGCGCTGCTGGAGGAGCCGGGGTGCCGCTATGTGGTGACCCCCAATCCGGAGATTGTGGAGGTCTGCCGGGAAAATCCGGCGGCCATGGCCGCCGTCAACGGGGCGGCACTGGTGCTGCCGGACGGCGTCGGCGTGGTAAAGGGGGCGGCCATGCTGGGCACCCCCCTGAAGGAAAAGACCCCCGGCATTGAATTTGCCGCCGGGCTGATGGGCAAAATGGCAGAGAAGGGACAGTCCCTCTATCTGCTGGGCGCCAAGCCCGGCGTGGCGGAGTTGGCGGCGGAGCGGCTGCAAAAGCAGTACCCCGGACTGAAAATCGCCGGCACCCACGACGGCTATTTCAAAGAGGATGCCCCGGTGGTGGAAGCCATCCGGGAAAGCGGCGCGGACTGCGTGTTTGTGTGTCTGGGCGCCCCCAAGCAGGAACTGTGGATGGCGAAGAACGGCCCGGCCACCGGGGCGCACCTGCTGTGCGGCCTGGGAGGCAGCCTGGACGTGTTTGCCGGCACCGTGGCTCGGGCACCGAAATTCTGGTCCGACCACGGGCTGGAGTGGTTCTACCGCCTGTGTAAGGAGCCCCGGCGCATCGGCCGGATGATGAAGCTGCCGCTGTTTCTTGTCCATGTGCGGCAGGAGAAAGGAAAGCGGAAATGAAGGGTCGGCTCATCGTATTTGAGGGGACGGACGGTTCCGGCAAGGCCACCCAGTCCCGCCTGCTGTGCCGGTATCTGGAGCAGCAGGGCATCCCCTATCGGAACATCACCTTTCCCCGGTACGGCAAGCCCTCCGCCGCCATGGTGCAGGAGTATCTGGAGGGGAAGCTGGGCAGACACCCCGGGGATGTGAACGCCTATGCGGCGTCATTGATGTTCTCCATGGATCGCTACGCCTCCTACAAGCAGGACTGGGGTGCCTTCTACGAGGCCGGCGGGCTGGTGGTGGCGGATCGCTACACCACCTCCAACGCCGTCCATCAGGCCTCCAAGCTGCCGGAGGGACAGCGGAAAGCGTTTCTGGACTGGCTGTTTGAACTGGAATACGGAAAGCTGGGGCTGCCGGAGCCGGATCTGGTAATCTATCTGGATATGCCTACGGAAATCACGGAGAAGATGATGCGCCGCCGGGAGGCGGACACCGGCACCCACGCGGACATCCACGAGCAGGATGAGACGTATCTGAAAAACTGCCGCGCCGCCGCCGGACACATTGCGGAGGACTGCGGCTGGGCGGTGATCCGCTGCGGCAGAGACGGGGAACCCCGCCAGGTGGAGGACATCCATGCGGAGGTCTGCCGCGTGGTGAAGCCGCTGCTGTAAGGCCGCCTGCCTCAGGCGGGGACGCCCCGCCCGGAGTCAGCAGCAGCCGTTGTCGCAGCTGCATCCGCTGCCGCAGCAGACCAGCACCAGAATCAGGATGAGAATGACCCACAGCCAGGAATTGCCGAAGTTGTTGGAGTCGTTGCAGCACATACCATGCCCCCCTTTCCAAAATGGATGGGCTATTGTATGCCGGAACCACCGGAAAGCGGGCATGACCACCGGAAAAAAGGCCGGATTGGAAACCATTCGCCCCGTTTCGCCCTGCGGAACGGAGGAGGCAAGGAGGAAGCCATGTCTGAATACAGGAGAGACGATACCGCCAGCTGGGACACCCGGGAGGTGCGGCGGGCGCAGAGCGGTCAGCACGCCGCCCCGACGGAACGCCCCCGGAGCCGTCCCCGGCGCCGCCGGAGAAACCCCTTTCTGGGATTTGTGGGCTATGTGGTTTTTGTGGCGCTGGCCTCTGCCCTTCTGGCAGGGGCAGGCTGGATGCTTGGCTCCGATTTCTGCGCCTTTAACCGGGGCACCATGACCAAAGCCACCGTGGAGGTGACGGCGGAGGACACCGTGGCCTCCGTGGCGGACAAATTACAGAACGCAGGGCTGATTAAATACAAGTGGTTCTTCAAACTCTACGCCGGGATTTCCCACGCAGACAGGAAAATCGGCATCGGCACCTATGAACTGAACACGGAGATGGACTACCGGGCGCTGATTCTGGAGATGCACAATGCCTCCGGCAACCTGACGGCGGAAACTGTCACCGTCACCATCCCGGAGGGCTATACGGTGATGCAGACCATCCGCCTGCTGGCGGAAAAGGGCGTCAACACCGAGGAGAACCTGCTGGAGGCCGCCAAAACCGCCAATTTCGACTACAGCTTCATTGACAACAACTCGGAGGAGGTCAGCCGGCTGGAGGGGTATCTCTTCCCGGACACCTACGAGTTCTACAAGAATCACAACGCCAAAAACGCCCTGGGCAAGCTGATTGACGCCTTCGCCGACCATGTGGATGAGGAGGCCTTCAACGAGTCCAAGGCCAAGGCCATGGGCTACAGCATGAAGGATGTGGTGATTATCGCCTCCCTCATTGAAAAGGAAACCGACGGCACCGACCAGGCGGACATCGCCTCCGTCATCTACAACCGTCTGCAAAACGCGGGAGAAACGGCGGGGCTGCTGCAAATCGATGCTGCAATCCTGTACGGCCTGCCTGACCACACCGGCGCCATCACCAACGAGGACAAGGCCGTGGACACCCCCTACAACCTCTACCTCCACAAGGGACTGCCCCCCACGGCCATTGCCAACCCCGGCAGTACGGCACTGGCGGCGGCCATGAACCCCAGCGACACGGATTACTACTTCTACGCGCTGGGCACCGACGGGCGGCATCATTTCTCAAAGACACTGGCGGAGCACAACGCCTTTGTGGGGAGCAGCGCCTATGGCGGATAAGAGAACAATGCCGGAGCTGCTGGCGCCGGCAGGGGATATGGAACGGCTGAAAATGGCCGTGCTCTACGGGGCGGACGCCGTGTATCTGGCAGGCACCTCCTTCGGGATGCGTGCCTTTGCCGGGAACTTCTCCCCGGAGGAACTGAAAACGGCGGTGGAGTTTGCCCATGCCCACGGGGTGGCCGTCCACTGCACCATCAACACCATGCCCCGGGAGGACGAGATTGTCCGCCTGCCGGAGCATCTGGAACGGCTGGAGGACGTCGGGGTGGACGCCGTCATTGTGGCGGATTTGGGGGCCTTTACCCTTGCGGGGAAGTACGCCCCCCGCTGCAAACGCCACATTTCCACCCAGGCCAGCATTTCCAATTCCGTTACCGCCAATGCCTGGTACGATTTGGGAGCCTCCCGGGTGATTCTTGCCCGGGAACTGAGTCTGGAGGAAATCCGCACCATCCGGGAAAAGACCCCGGCGGAACTGGAGATTGAGGCCTTTGTTCACGGCGCCATGTGCGTCAGCTACTCCGGCCGGTGCCTGCTCAGCAACTACATGACCGGGCGGGACGCCAGCCGGGGGGCCTGCGCCCAGCCCTGCCGCTACCACTACGCCCTCATGGAGGAAAAGCGTCCCGGAGAGTATTTCCCCATTGAGGAGGACGAAAAGGGCAGCTACATTCTCAATTCCCGGGATATGTGCATGATTGACCATCTGGACGACCTGATGGATGCGGGGCTTTCCAGCCTGAAAATTGAGGGGCGGGCGAAATCCGCCTACTACGCCGCCATTGTCACCGGCGCCTACCGCCACTGTCTGGACGATGCCGCCGCAGGGCGCCCCATGGACCCCGTCTGGCGGGACGAGGTGGAGCACGTCAGCCACCGCCCCTACGCCACCGGTTTCTACTACGGCTATCCCGGCCAGTATTACGAAAACTCCCGCTATATCCGGGAGTGGCAGGTGGTGGCACTGGTGACGGCGTGCGATGAGGAGGGCAACGCCGTCATTTCCCTGCGGAACAAGTTCCGCACCGGGGACACCGTGGAACTGGTGGGGCCAGATTTGCGGCCCTTTGCCATGACGGTGCCGGAAATGCGGGACGAAAACGGCATTGTCATGGAAGAACCCCGGAACCCGCAGATGCTCTTGAAACTCAGGCTGTCCCGTCAGGTGCCGCCTATGACCCTGATGCGTCATCAGGTTGAATTATCAGCAAAGTAAGGAGATTGGAAACGCTATGAATGCGGACGTTGTCATCATCGGCGCAGGCCCTGCCGGTATTTTTACCGCGCTGGAAATGATTAAAAAGGGAAGCCGGCAGAAGATTGTCATGGTGGAAAAAGGACAGGCGGTGGAGAACCGGCACTGCCCCAAGGACAAGACGAAAAAGTGCGTCAACTGCAAGCCCTACTGCCACATCACCACGGGCTTTTCCGGCGCCGGCGCCTTCTCTGACGGGAAGCTGTCCCTGAGTTATGAGGTAGGCGGCGACCTGCCTACCCTGATTACCCCGGAAGTGGCGCAGGAAACCATCAACTATGCCGACGGGATTTATCTGGATTTCGGCGCGGATGAGCACATTGAGGGACTGGGCAACGACGAGGAGCGGAAGGAAATCCGCAAGCACGCCATTCAGGCGGGGCTGAAGCTGGTGGACTGCCCCATCCGCCACATGGGCACGGAAAAGGCACAGGGCATTTACTACGCCATTGAGAAATATCTTCAGGAAAACGGCGTGGAGATGTACTTCGGCTATGAGTGCAGCAACCTGATTCTGGAAAACGACGTCTGCAAGGGCATTTCCGTATCCAACGGCAAGGTGGATATGGAAATCTACGCCAAGCACACCGTGGTGGCCACCGGCCGCCGGGGGGCAGACTGGCTGGAAAAACTCTGCGCGGAGCACAACATTGCCCACGCTCCCGGCACCGTGGACATCGGCGTCCGGGTGGAGGTGCGCAACGAGGTTATGGAAACCGTGAACCGGGTGCTGTACGAGTCCAAGCTGGTGGGCTATCCCCGCCCCTTCAAGAACAAGGTGCGCACCTTCTGCCAGAACCCCGGCGGCTTTGTCAGTCAGGAGAACTACGACAACAATCTGGCAGTGGTCAACGGCCACTCCTTCAAGGAGAAGAAGAGTGACAACACCAACCTCTCCATTCTCTGCTCCCACAACTTCTCCGTGCCTTTCAACCAGCCCATCGCCTACGCCCAGAAGGTGGGCGAACTGACCAATATGCTGGCCAACGGCCAGATTCTCGTCCAGCGCTTCGGCGACATTCTGGACGGCAAGCGCACCTGGCAGAAGGAACTGGCCCAGTCCAACATCCGCCCCACCCTGCCGGATGCTGTGGCCGGCGACATCACCGCCGCCATGCCCTACCGGGCCATGACCAACATCATCAACTTCATTCAGGCCATGGACTATGTGGTGCCGGGCTTCGCCGCCTATGAGACGCTGCTGTATTCCCCGGAACTGAAGTTCTACTCCAACCGGGTGAAGATGGACGCGGACTTCAACACCAGCCTGCAGGGGCTTCACTGTCTGGGAGACAGTTCCGGCTGGACCCGGGGTCTGATGATGGCCTCCGTCATGGGCGTCCTTATGGGACGGAAAATCGCCGAGGAAGGATGAACCGTATAAAACCCCCGGGCTTCTCATGGAAGCCCGGGGGTTTTGTCGGCAGATTTTTGTCGGCAAACTCAGGCGCGGGAGGCCGGCGCTTTCTTCTTTTCCGGCAGCTGCGCCAGCACCACCGCCGCCAGCATCAGGGCGCAGCCGAAATATTCCTTTCCGCTGAGGCGATCCCCTAAGATCACGGCGCCGGAAACGGTGGCAAATACGGACTCCAGACTCAGCAGCAGGGAAATCACCGTAGGATTGGAGTCTTTCTGAGCCAGAATTTGCAGCGTGTAGGCAACCCCGCTGGAGAAGATGCCCACATACAGAATCTGCCCCATGGCCCCCTGGATTCCCGCCCAGGCAGGCTGCTCAAAGAGGAACGTGCCGGCCAGAGAAAGCACCGTCATGAAAAAGAACTGGGCGCAGGAAAGCTCTACCCCGTCCACAACCGCCGCAAAATGATCCACAAACAGAATCTGGGCGGCAAACACCATGGCACACAGCATCACGCGGATGTCCCCGGAAGAGATGGTAAAACTCTCGGTGACGCACAGGCAGTACAGCCCTGCCACTGCCAGCGCCACGCTGAGCCAAACGGTTTTGGGCACCTGCTTTTTCAGAAAGATGCCGAAAATGGGCACCAGCACAATGTACAGTGCCGTAATGAATCCCGCTTTGCCGGAGGTGGTGGTTTCCAGTCCCCACTGTTGGAGATAGGTGGCTAAGCCCATGGAAACGCCGCAGCAAAGACCTCCCAGCAGCAAATCTTTCCGGGATTGGGTGGTGGTCACCGGCTTTCCCTGCTTTCGCCGCACTGCCCGGAGAACCTCACACAGCACCAGCAGAAACAAAAAGGCAATCAGCGCTCTGGACGCATTGAAGGCAAACGGCGGCACCGCACCGGCCGCCATGCTCTGGGCGACGAAGGCGGTGCCCCAAATCAGCGCCGCCAGTACGGCGAAGGATGATTGACGGATGGAATTGCGTTCCATATGCTTGCTCCTCCTCATGGGATATGGTATAATAAGCAAAGAGTTCCCTAATCGGGATAAAATGCATGAACGATGAATTTTTATACAAAACGGACATCCTGTAAAATGCAGAACACAGCGATTATACAGGAAATGCCATCCGACTTCAAGAGGAAAACCGTGACTTCTCCGAAGACCGCAAAGACGCCGGGGAAACGGCACCGTTCTTTGTGAATTTTTATGAAACCACCATGCGCCCTCCGGCGCTCTGACAGGAGGAACCTCATGCCGCGTCTGACCCACGACTTTTTTGACGGCGACACCGTTGCCATTGCCCGGGCGCTGCTGGGGAAGTATCTGGTGCGGAATTGGCAGGGTGTCCTGCTGGCAGGGCGCATTACGGAGACGGAGGCCTACATCGGCCGGTGCGACAAGGCGTGCCACGCGTACAATTACCGCCGTACTCCCCGGACGGAAACGCTGTTTATGGCCCCCGGCCACGCCTATATTTATCTGATTTACGGGATGTATCACTGCCTGAATTTCGTGACGGAGCCGGAGGGGGAGCCTGCCGCCGTGCTGGTGCGGGGGCTGGAGCCTGCCGCCGGGGTGGAAGCCATGGCGCGCCTGCGCTATGGGGATGCCCCCATGAACGCCTACCGCCGGAAGAATTTTCTCAACGGCCCCGGCAAGGTCTGCAAGGCGCTGGGGCTGACCACAGCGCAGAACGGTCTGGACTTGGAGGGGGACACCCTGTTCCTCTGTGATTCCATGGCGGACGTGGGGCTGACCGACCTCCCTGTCCGGCAGGAGCGGGTCATATCCGGCCCCCGGGTAGGCGTGGACTATGCGGAGGAGGCCAAAGACTTTCCGTGGCGGTTCCTGCTGGAAGCGGAGGGCTGACACGGCAATACACAAGGAGATGCGGCTATGTATTTATTCGATATGGACGGCACGCTGATTGACTCCAACAGCGTCTGGAAGGATGTGGACAGGGAATTTCTTGCCCGCCGGGGACTGCCCTATACCCGAGCCTACTATCAGGGGGTGGCCCACACCATTTTCCCTCTGGCGGCAAAATTTACCAAAGAGTTCTGCCATCTGCCGGACAGCGAGGAGTCCATTATGGCGGAGTGGATGGAACTGGCCAAAGACGCCTACGCCCATGTGACGGTGAAGCCCGGCGTCCGGGCGTTCCTGAAGCAGTGCAAATCCGAGAACCGGCGGATGGCGCTGGTGACCTCCAGCGTGCCGGTGCACTGCCGCACCGCCATGGAAAAGCTGGATTTGATGAAGTATTTCGAATCCGTCACCTTTGCTCAGGAACTGGGACTGGAAAAGAAGAATAAGGAACTGTGGCTGAAAGTGGCGGCTCACTGCGGCGTGGAACCGGAAAGCTGCACCCTGTTTGACGACAGTCTGGCCGCCTGCAAAGGCGCCAGAAGCGCAAAGATGCGGGTGGTGGGGGTCTACGACGGCTATTTCGCCTCCGATGAAAAGGAAATGCGGGCCTTCTGCGACGTGTACATCAAAAGCTTTGAGGAACTGCTGTGGAAGCCGGAATACCGGCAGGGATGAAGTGCCGAAGGGACAGAAGCGCCGGGGCGCTTCTCGGCGGAAAGGCTGTTTTCTTCCGGACGCCCTCTTTTTAATAAGCGCCCTTTCTCTGCGGAAAAAGCAACACCGCCGGATTTCATCCGGCGGTGTTGCTGTCTGTTTCCTTTGATTTTCCCGTGCAGACGCGCCGGTCTGCCCGGCAAAGCCGCAGGATGTCCTTTGTCCTGCGGAGTCCACACCTGCGGCGGGGGTTACATCACCAGCGCGCTGATGCCGGTGGCCGCCAGTCCGAAAATCAGGACGCCTACCAGAATCAGGGCAATAATCCGTGTCCGTTTCGGGGTCATTTCGAGGTTCCTCCTTCCGTGCCCGCTGAGTGGGGCACGATTTTTTTAATACTTTTTTCCACCTTTGACCGGGGCAGCATCAGTTCATGGCCGCACCCCAGGCACTTCAGCTTGATATCCATCCCCGCCCGGGTAATCTCCCACTGCCGGGAGCCGCAGGGGTGCGTTTTTTTCAGTTCCACAATGTCTTTCAGATGCAGGTCCATGGCGTTCCTCCTGTCACCTATGGCGATGGTGCGCATAGGGTGTGGTATCTCAAAATGTAAAGGATGATTGTGATGCCGGAAAACAGAGCGTATCCCCCGGAAGGGCTGACTCCGCCGTCATTCCCCTCTCTGCCGGAACTGCGGGCCGCCGCGGAATCCCATGCGGTTCTGGAGGGAACCGTGCAGCGGTGCGACCCGGCGCTGAATCTCCACCTCTCGCTGGGCGGCGTTTCCGCCGTCATTCCCCGGGAGGAGGTGACCGCTCCGTGGATCAGCGGCGCGGAGCGGGAAATCGCCGTCCTGTCGCGGGTGGGCAGGCGCGTCTGCTTCACCGTGGAAGAAGTCACCGCCGACGCCAAAGGTGCCCCGCAGGCGCTGCTCTCCCGCCGGAAGGCGCAGGAAGCGGCCATGGAGGCCATGCTGCGGGAACTGCGTCCCGGTGCCGTGGTGTCAGGCCGGGTGGTGCGCATGGAGCCTTTCGGCGCCTTTGTGGACATCGGCCGGGGCATTGCGGCACTGCTGCCGACGGAGTACATCTCCGCCGCCCGGATCCGCCATCCGGCGCAGCGGTTCCGGACAGGGCAGAATATTCTGGCCGTTGTCCGCGCCTTTGACCGGGAAGCCCGGCGGATCACCCTGACCCATAAGGAACTTCTGGGCACATGGCTGGAAAACGCCAGCCGCTTTGCCCCCGGGGACACGGTGCGGGGCATCGTCCGGGGGGTGATGGACTACGGCTGCTTTGTGGAGCTGACCCCCAATCTCTCCGGCCTCACCGACCGGCGGGAGGATCTTCGGGAGGGGGACGCCGTGTCCGTCACCATCCGCTCCCTCCGGCCGGAACGGATGAAAATCAAATTGCAGGTGATTGAAAAGCTGCCGGAACCGGCGGCGCCGGAGCCGCTTTCCTATCGGATTACCGACGGCATACTGGAACGCTGGGTCTACTCTCCGGCAGGCTATGAAGGCACGCCGGCGGTTACGGAGTTTCCTGTCCCTTGATTTTATCCCAATAGGCTCTGGCGGCCTGTTCGGTCTTGTTGTCACCATAGTCGTAATAATGGGCGTTTTTGATGGCGTCCGGCAGATACTGCTGCCGCACCCAGTGATGGCCGTAATTGTGGGGGTATTTGTACCCCTGCTCCCGCTCCAAGCCGGCAGAGTCGGCATGGACGTTCTGCAATTCCCGGGGCACGTCGCCGCTGCGGCCTGCCTTCACGTCCGCCCATGCGGACATGATGCCGGCGGAGACGCTGTTGGACTTGGGCGCCGTGGCAATCAGCACGGCGGCCTGAGCCAGCGGCAGCTGCGCCTCCGGCAGTCCCAGCTGCATGGCGGTGTCCACGCAGGCCTTCACAATGGAAATGGCCTGGGGATAGGCCAGCCCCACATCCTCGCAGGCGGCACACAGCAGGCGGCGGCAGGGGGTGATGAGATCCCCGGCCTCCAGAAACCGCGCCAGATAGTGCAGCGCCGCGTCCGGGTCACTGCCCCGGAGGGATTTGTGGAGGGCAGAGGCGGCGTCGTACATGGCGTCACCGCCCCGGTCGTACCGCATGGCGCTGCGCTGTGCCAGTGCTTCGGCGTCCGCCTCCGTCAGGAGCAGGGCGCCGTCTTTGGGAACGGCCGCCTCACAGAGAAGCTCCACGGCGTTGATGGACTTCCGCACGTCGCCGCCGCAGCCCTGGGCAATCCGCGCCGGCACCCCCGCCTCCCACGTCAGGGGCAGAGGGGTGCGGGCTTTCATAATCTCCAGCGCCCGGCGCACCGCCGGCAGGATTTCCTCCGCCGGGACGGCTTTGAACTCAAACACGCTGCTGCGGGAGAGCAGGGCGTTGTACACATAGAAAAACGGGTTCTCCGTGGTGGAGGCAATGAGGGTCAGGGAGCCGTTCTCCATAAATTCCAGCAGACTCTGCTGCTGCTTTTTGTTGAAGTACTGGATTTCGTCCAGATACAGCAGGATGCCGCCGGGAGCCAGCAGCGTTCCCACATCCGCGATGATGTCCTTGACGTCCTGTAGGGATGCCGTGGTGGCGTTCAGCCGGTACAGGGTCTTGTGGGTCTTTTCCGCGATGATGTTGGCCACAGTGGTTTTCCCGGTGCCGGAGGGGCCGTAGAACACCATGTTGGCGTCGGTTCCCGCGTCGATCAGCCGGCGCAGAACCCCGCCGGGAGCCAGAAGGTGCCGCTGACCCACCACCTCATCCAGTGTTTTGGGGCGGATCTCATCCGCCAGAGGGCGATGCATGGCGTCCCTCCTTCCCTGAAATTTCAAATTATAATTATAGCATGGCTTTTCCAAAAAAGCTATGGTATTTTCTCTGGTGTTTCCGTGGTTTCTGTGATAAAATGGCAACATCACATTCAAGGAGGCGCACCATGCGGTATAAGGCGTCCACCCTGCGGATTATCGAAAAGCTGAAGGAACTGTACCCGGAGGGACTCTGCTCCCTGCAATATCAGAAGGACTATGAACTGCTGTTCGCCGTGCGGCTGTCGGCGCAGTGCACCGACGCCCGGGTGAATCTGGTGACGCCGGCGCTGTTTGCCCGCTTCCCCACGCTGGAGGCCTTTGCGGAGGCGGACCCCAGGGAGGTGGGGGAGTACATCCACCCCTGCGGGTTCTATAACGGCAAGGCACGGGATCTGGTGTCCTGCGCTCAGCAGCTTCTGGAGCGCTTCGGCGGCAGGGTGCCGGACAATATGGAGGATCTCACCTCCCTGCCCGGCGTAGGGCGGAAAACCGCCAACCTGATTCTGGGGGATGTGTACGGCCAGCCCTCCTATGTCTGCGACACCCATTGCATCCGCATCACCGGGCGGCTGGGCATTACCGACGGCTCCAAAGACCCGGTAAAGGTGGAGCAGCAGCTGCGCAAAGCCATTCCCCCGGCGGAGTCCGGCACCTTTTGCCACCGGATGGTGCTCTTCGGCCGGGACGTGTGCACCGCCCGCTCCCCCAAATGCGAAGGCTGCCCCCTGAAGGCGGACTGCGCCGCCGGGAAAAAGCAGAAATAAACCGTTTTCGTGTGCCTGGCGATAAAGTCCTGCTTTTTCCGTAATGGAAAGGAAGAGTGTGTGCGGGAAACCCAAGAAGGGTGTCCCGCACCATTAAAATCTACTATTTTCAGAACTTTTGTAAAGTTCTGAAAATAGGCGCAGCGCGGAGAAATAACTTTTTCTCCACGCTGGCGTGCCTGCGCGGATGCTGCAGGCACATTTTTTATGCTTCTCTCATATACTGGTCTGAGAACAGGGGAGGGGAGGACACGGCCATGGACGAAACAACCAGACGGATGATGGAGCAGCTGGGAAGCAATCCTGCCGCCCTGCGCCGGCTGATGCAGTCCCGGGACGGCCAGACGCTGATGCAGGCGCTGACCCGTCCGGACAACGGCGCGGGGCTTCAGCGGGCGGTGCAGGCGGCCATGCAGGGCAATACCGCCGGGATGGCGGAACTGGTCAACCGCGTGGCACAAAGCCCGGAAGGGGCGGCGCTGCTGGAGCGCATCAGCAGAAGCGCCGGCGGATAAGGCGGAAGGAGGGGCGGCCTCATGGCGGAGTTTGACGACCGGCTGGATTCCCTTCTCTCCAATCCGGAGGCCATGAATCAGATTATGAAGATGGCGCAGTCCCTGATGGGCGGCGGGCAAGAAGCCGGAAACGGCAGCACCGCGTCTGCCCCCGGCGGCGGGGGCAGCCCACTCACTGGGCAGTCTGCGTCTCCCGGAAACTCCTCCGCCGGTGCGTGGGGCAGCGTCTCTGCCGCCCCGCCGGGGCAGGACGGGGGAAATCCCGGCGGAGTTCCCGGAGGCCGGGAATCACCGCCCCGGAATGCCCCGGGCGATCCCCGGGGAACCGCGCCCTTTGGAAATGCTTCGGCAGGCGGCAGCCCTATGCCGGATCCCGGCTTTCTCTCCGGCCTGGGCGCCATCGACCCGAAAACCATCGCCGCTCTTGTGCCGGTTCTCCGGGAATTGGGCGGCACACAGGACAGCAATGCCCGGCGGCTGCTGATGGCACTGCGTCCCTACCTGAAGCCGGAGCGGCAGGACAAGGTGGAGCGGGCTTTGCAGCTGGCGCGGCTGTTCCGGGTGGGAAAACGGTTTCTTCTGAAAGGGGAGGATCATGTATAACCGCTATATCCCCACGGAGGAGGGCGTCTACACCCGGGTGACGGAGGAGGAACCGCCCCGGCAGGCAGACCGCACCGGTTCTGTCCCGCCGCCGGGTGGAGGAGCCCCTGCCGGCGGGTCTGCCCCTTTGGGAGGCGACGCCCGGAGTGCCCCGCCGCCCCCTTTTTCCGGTGCCGACGGCATTGCCGCCTTTCTGCGGCGGACGCTGGATCAGCTTCATCTGGATCGGATTGACACAGGGGATCTCCTGCTTCTGGGGCTGCTGTATTTCCTGTTCCGGGAAAAGGCGGACGAGGAACTGCTGGCGGCACTGGGGCTTCTGCTGATTCTGTAGGGCAGCCGGAAGAGTCCGGCTGCTCGCGGCGCGGCTGAAAAGCCTTTCCGCCGCACAGCATTTCCGGTTTTCTCGGCAGTTTCAGGGCAGCCGGAACGGTTGCTTCTTTTATTATCTATTTTATCGATGATCACCGCGTTATCTTCGGGGTTATGCGTTTGCCTTTCAAAAGAATAGCGCATATACTGAGGCTGTACCGTTCTGTCCGGTGCTTTCCGGAGGTTGGCATCATCGATTATCGAGAATCGATATGTCCGGCTCTGCCAACCGGTGGTACAAGCTGTGTAACAAGGAGTGGAGAAATTTATGAAAAAAGAAACCGTCATCGTTCTTTCCGCCGGCGCGGCAGTGGGCCTTGCGGCCATTGTGCTGACGCTGCTGGGGAACCCTGCCAACATGGGCTTCTGCATTGCCTGCTTCCTGCGGGACATCGCCGGCGCCTGCGGGCTTCACAGTGCCGCCAAAGTGCAGTATGTCCGTCCCGAGATCATCGGTCTGGTGCTGGGTGCCTTTGTCATGTCTCTGGCCTCGAAGGAGTTTCGGGCACGGGCCGGCTCCGCGCCGGCGCTGCGGTTCGTGCTGGGCGCTTTTGTGATGATCGGCGCACTGGCCTTCCTGGGCTGCCCCCTGCGGATGGTTCTGCGTCTGGGCGGCGGCGACCTCAACGCGCTGGTGGGACTTATCGGCTTTACCGCCGGTATCTGCGTCGGCATCGTGTTCCTGAAGAAGGGCTTCACGCTGGGACGCTCTCATGAGGTCAGCAAGGGAGAGGGCAGCGTGCTTCCCGTGGTGATGGCCGTGCTTCTGGTTCTCGTTCTGGCGGTGCCCGCCCTCTTCCGCTTCTCCGAGGAAGGCCCCGGCTCCAAGCACGCCGCTTTCTTCGCCGCGCTGGTCATTGCGCTGGTGGTGGGCGCTCTGGCGCAGAAGTCCCGCCTGTGCATGGTGGGCGGCATCCGGGATGCCATTATGCTGAAGGATCTCCACCTGCTCATCGGCTTTATCGCCATTTTCGTGGTGGTGCTGGCAGGCAACCTCATCAACGGCAGCTTCCATCTGGGCTTCACCATGCAGCCCATTGCCCACAGTTCTCACCTGTGGAACCTGCTGGGCATGGCACTGGTGGGCTGGGGCTCCGTGCTGCTGGGCGGCTGCCCCCTGCGTCAGCTGATTCTGGCGGGCACCGGCAGCGGCGACTCCGCCGTCACCGTTTTCGGCATGATTGTCGGTGCCGCTCTGGCTCACAACTTCGGTCTGGCCGGCAATACCGACTCCCTGAACGAGGCCGGTGAACTGGTGGTAGGCGGTATCTCCAATTACGGCAAGGCCGCCGTCATTCTGGGTCTGGTGGTCATGCTGGTGGTAGGGCTTACCAATCTGCCCCGGGAGGAAGCCGCATGATTGACGCCAGAGGATTTTCCTGCCCCATGCCGGTGGTCATGGTGCAGAAGGCGCTGAAAAAGGAGGCGCCGGCGGAACTGGACGTACTGGTGGACAACCAGACCGCCATGGAAAACGTCACCCGTTTTGCTCAGAATCAGGGGTATCAGGTCAGTTCCGCTCCGGAAGGCTCCGATTTCCGCTTGCATCTGACAAAGTAAAGAAAGATGAATGCCCCCGCTGCCGGAAAAGCCGGAAGCGGGGGCATTTTGCGCATAGGATCCTGTTTTGCAGGTACCGGCGAAAGAGAGACGCCTGCCGCGTGTTCACTCCGGCAGGGTGCTCTGACTCACAAAATCCATAAAGGCGGCTTGGACGGCAGTCTGGGACGCTTTCTTCGGCACCACCATGCAAATCTGCCGCCATACCCCCTGTCCCAGTTCAAAGACCCGCAGGCGGCCGGCGGCGGCATCCTCCTCCATCGCCAGTGAGGACAGCACCGAAACCCCCATCCCCTGAGATACCGCCCGGCGGATGGCGTCCGGATTTTCCATCCGGGCCAGAATGTGCAGGCGTTCCGGGGCAATGCCCCGGCTGCGAAGCCATTTCTCCGTTTCCAGCCAGGTGCCGGAGTCCCTTTCCCGAGCCACCACCGGCTCCCGCAGCAGCAGTTCCAGCCCTGCGTCTGCCGGAAAGTCCCGGAAGCGGGGGCTGTTTTCCGCCGCCAGCACCAGCCGATCCTCCAGAAGGGGAACATAGCGGAAATTCCGCTCGTCCATCCGGTTCCCCACAAAGCCCACGGCGATTTCGCCCTTTTGCAGCAGCGCGTGAACCCGGGCACTGTCCCCCCGCCGCAGCAGGAACTGGCAGTCCGGCCTCTGCCGGGAAAAATCTGCCAGCAGCCGGGGCACCAGAAACTGCGCCGGGACGGTGGAGGCTCCCACCGTCAGAATCGTTCCCGCCGTCTCCGGCAGGGCGTCCTGCAATCGGCGGCAGCGATCCACAATTTCCCGGACGGTGGGATAAATCCGCTTTCCTTCCTCCGTCAGCACCACTTTGCGTCTGGCGGAGCGGTCAAACAGGGGGGTTCCCAGCGCTTCCTCCAGCCCGCGGATATGGCTGCTGACGGTGGACTGGCTGAGATAGAGCACGTCTGCCGCCCGGGTGAAGCTGCCGTATTCCGCCGTAACGGCAAATACCTCCAGCTGCCTGAGATTGATGTCCAGCATGGTGCCCTCCTCAGACCAACAGTTCCTGCCAGCCCTCATATTCCAGATTCCGGCTGTCTGCCAGCGCCCGCAGGGCAGGTGCCGCGTCGGTAGGGGCACACCACGCCATGCCGCAGTCCGCCGTCAGTTCCCGGGGCACCGGAATCAGCCGCCCCGGCAGCCCCTGCTGGCGGCAGAGGGTTTCCATGGCCATGGCCGCCGCCGTGGTGTGGAAGGTAATCACCAGCTTCCGGGTTTTCTCTCTCATTCCACCAACTCCTTTACCGCCTGAATGGCCGCGTCAATTTCCGCCTCCGTGTTGAACCAGCCGAAGCTGAACCGCACGGCTCCCTGCTGCTCCGTCCCCAGTGCCCGGTGCATCCGGGGGGCACAGTGGGCACCGGCCCGGGTGGCAATGCCGTACTCCTGCGCCAGTGCGTCCGCCACCTCGCCGGAATCGTAATCCCGGATGTTCAGCGCCGCCACCGCCGTCCGGGGGGCTTCAAAGTCGCCGTAGACCGTCACGCCGGGAATGGCGGACACGCCGTCGTAAAACCGGCGCAGCAGCGTGTCCTCTTTGTCCCGGATGCGCTCCATGCCGGTTTCCCGGATGTAGTCCAGCGCGGCGGAAAGCCCCGCGATGCCGTGGCCGTTGAGAGTGCCCGCTTCCAGACAGGTGGGCAGCTGCGGCGGCTGGGTGGGGCTGTAGGTCTGAATCCCGGTTCCCCCCACCTTCCACGGGCGGAGGGTAACCCCCTCTCCCAGACAGATTCCGCCGGTGCCCTGCGGCCCCATCAGGGACTTATGCCCCGTAAAGCAGAGAATGTCGATGTGCTGCGCCGCCATGTCAATGGGGAGGACGCCTGCCGTCTGGGAGGCGTCCACGACAAAGGTCAGCCCATGGGCATGGGCAATGGCCCCCACCCGGCCGATGTCCACGGCATTGCCGGTGAGGTTGGAGGCATGGGTGCAGACAATGGCCTTCGTTTCCGGCCGAATCAGCTTTTCAAAGTCGTCATAGCAAATTCGCCCCTGCCGGTCTGCCGGCACAAAACTCAGGGATACCCCCCGCTCCGCCTCCATGCGGTACAGCGGCCGCAGGACGGAGTTGTGCTCCAGATCCGTGGAAATCACATGGTCGCCGGGATTCAGCAGTCCGCAGATGGCCATGTTCAGCGCTTCGGTGGAGTTGCAGGTGAATGCCGCATGATCTGCCCGAGGGCAGCCGAACAGCGCCGCCAGTTTTTCCCGGGTGCCGTAAATGATCCGGGAGGCGGCAAGGCTGCCGTTATGGACGCCCCGGGCGCTGTTGCCGAGGGTGGTCATGGCCGCCGTCACCGCGTCAATCACCGCCTGAGGCTTTTGCAGGGTGGTGGCGGCGTTATCCAGATAGATCACGGCCGGATCATCTTTCCGGCGGCGGCAAGGGTTTCCACGATGGCATACATATTCGTGACGCTGCCCACCGCCAGTGTCTCCTTCAGCCTGTAGTAATCCAGACAGGTGCCGCAGGTGCGGATCTCCACTCCCTGTGCCTCCATGAACTTCAGATCCTCCAGAGAATCGGAGCCGGCGCAGGTAAGGTACGCGCCGGTATTATAGAAGAGAATGGTTTTGGGCAGGGTCGGCAGCTGGCTGAGGGCGTAGAGGAACCCCTTCATCAGGGCTTTGCCCAGCGCCTCGTCCCCGTCCCCCATGCGGTTGGAGCCAATGGCCGCCACCAGATCCCCCCGGGCATCCGGGGCGCAGACCGTCTCCTCCGCCGGCTGCACCGGAGCGGAAACCTCCATGGTGACGGAAAACCGGCCTTCCCCCTTCTTTTCCGCCCGGACAGGCAGATGGCAGCTTTCCGCCAGACGGCTGAGGTTCTGCACCGCCGCTTCATTGTCCACCAGCACCTCCAGGGTGCCGGGAACTGCCAGTTCCCCCAGCGCCTTTTTGGCCATCACCACCGGAATGGGGCACTGCTTCCCCATGGCATCCACAATCACAGACATACAAACACTCCTTTTTTATTGAATTTTTCGATAAATCCAGTGTAGCACAGGCAGGCGTGATACGCAAGGAAAAATAACGGATGCCCGGAAACGGCAAAACCCCCGCCGGAACTCCGGCGGGGGCGATTTCTGTCAGACAATCTCAAGGGTGTGATCCGTTTTTTCCAGCACCGTGCCGATGACGGCGCTGTCCGGGCAGTGCTGCCGCAGAGCCTCCGTCAGCCTGCCGGCATCCGCCATGGGCAGGGCAATCAGCAGCCCGCCGGAGGTCTGGGGATCCGCAATCAGATCCAGCCGTGCCTGCTGCACGTTCTCCGATACCGACAGCCTCGGCTTCACATAGTCCCGGTTCCGGTAGGCGCCGGCAGGGATGATGCCCATCTCCGCCAGTTCCAGCGCCCCCGGCAGCAGGGGCAGCCGCCGGCTGTAAATCCGGATGGTGACACCGCTGCCGGCGGCCATCTCGTCGGCGTGGCCCAGCAGTCCGAAGCCGGTGACGTCCGTGCAGGCGTGGATTTCCGGGCAGGCCAGCATAGCCTCCGCCGCGGCGGCGTTCAGCTGCGCCATGGAGCGGATCAGCCGGTCATACTGCGCCGGCTCCAGCAGATCCGCCTTGGCGGCGGTGGTCAGCACGCCGGTGCCGAGGGGCTTGGTCAGGATCAGCGCGTCGCCGGGTCTGGCCCCCACGTTCCGCAGCACCCTGTCCGGGCGGACATAGCCGGTGACGCACAGGCCGTATTTCGGCTCGTTGTCCTGTATGGTGTGACCGCCGGCAATGACGCATCCCGCCTCCACCGCCTTCCGGTGGCCGCCTTCCAGAATTTTCCGGACGGTTTCCTGAGAAAGGCAGCCGGGGACGCACAGCAGGTTCATGGCCACGGCAGGCCGTCCCCCCATGGCGTACACGTCACTGAGGGCATTGGCTGCGGCAATCTGGCCGAACCAGAAGGGATCGTCTACAATGGGGGTGAAGAAGTCCACGGTGTGGATGGCGGCAATCTCGTCGGTGATCCGGTAGACACAGGCATCGTCGCTGGTGTCAAAGCCCACCAGCAGGTTGGGATCCGTGCCGTTGGGAAGATCTTTCAGAATATTCGATAGGACACCCGGCCCTAATTTTGCCGCTCAACCCGCTGCCGGGGTCAGCTGCGTCAGACGCGGCTCCTTGTCCATTGCAATCCCTCCTTTCCGAATCATCTGTCTGAATTATACCATGTCCCGGGAAATTTGACAATGACGCCGCCGGGAAAATAAGAAAACCGGAAGCGCAGCAGGAACCGGCCGCCGGTTTGATCGGCACCGGAACGGCAGGGCGGTTCCTGAACGGGGAAGAAGAAAGAAATCCGTCGGAAATGGTAAAATTACGATAAAAGCGCGAAAATCGTCGAACGATTATAAGAAAATTAACGAACGTTTTATTGAAAAAAGTGTTAGAATGTGCTATTTTATATAAAGCGCAGCGGCTGCCAGCGAAACCGTCGCAAAACATGGAAAAGGGAAGTGTGTTATGGATCAGCGCAAATTGGTTTTGCTGGCGGATGCCAGTGAAGAGTTCCGCACGATGCTGCGGGAAGAGATAGAAAAAACGGGAGAATTTTCTGTTGAAGTTGCGCGGGATGGGAATGAAGTTCTGAAAAAGGCAGAGGAATGGGATCCCGACCTTCTGGTGATGGACGTGATGCTGTCGGGACTGGACGGCATCAGCGTGCTGCGCCAGCTGCAGAAGCAGGAAAATGCCCCCATGACCATCCTGACCTCCGGATTTGTGTCCGGCCGGATGCTGGCGGAGGCCACCGAGCTGGGAGCGGCGTATTTCCTGCCGAAGCCCTTTGAAACGGAAACCCTGCTGGACAAGATGCGGGGCCTGTTCCTCAAGGCACCCAGGGAGTCGCTGCCTTCGCTGAAGACCGTTGTGACCTCGGTGATCCACGAAATTGGCGTACCGGCGCATATCAAAGGCTACCAGTATCTGCGGGAAGCCATTATGATTACCGTCCGGGACATGGATGTGATCAACGCGGTGACAAAGATCCTGTACCCGGAGGTGGCCAAGCGGTTTGCCACCACGCCCTCCCGGGTGGAGCGGGCTATCCGCCATGCCATTGAGGTGGCGTGGGACCGGGGAGATCTGGAGACGCTCCAGAAGTACTTCGGCTACACCGTCTCCAATGCCAAGGGAAAGCCCACCAACAGCGAGTTCATTGCCATGATTGCCGACCGTCTGACGCTGGAACAGCGGAACGGCAAGGCCTGGGCGGACTGATTCGGAGGGAAACCCATCCGGGAACCGCCGGCATCGATGGTTTCGACAGGTTTACGGGAAGTGCAAAGGTTCAACATGAAAAGCGCCGGAGCAGTGGCTCCGGCGCTCAGCGTGTCGAAAAAGTCTTTTCGCCCCGCTGAGTCAGTTTTCAGAACTTTATAAAGTTCTGAAAACTATAGATTT
>CAKUBJ010000030.1 GCA_934636905.1 uncultured Dysosmobacter sp.
CGGGGAACCGAGCAGCATTAAGCGGGATGTTCCATGTGCCGCGAGGACGCCGGTTCCGTGTCTGCAAACGGAGGATGATTCCATACGGCCGCAGCCGTATGGAACCGGCATTGATCCGCGCAGGACACCCGTCCGGGGTTCCTGCGCACGCGCTTTCTTTTCCATGATTCTCTTTTCAGGGGGTGTGTTCCGTGTATCAGGCGCTGTACCGCAAGTGGCGGCCCAAGGTGTTTTCCGACGTCATCGGACAGGAGCACATCACGGAAACCCTGAAAAAGCAGGTGGCGGAGGGACGCACCTCCCACGCCTACCTCTTCACCGGCACCCGGGGCACCGGCAAGACCACCTGCGCCAAAATTCTGGCCAAGGCCGTCAACTGCGAGCACCCGGTGGACGGCGACCCCTGCTGCCAATGCCCCAGCTGTCTGGGGCTGGAAAGCGGCAGCTTTCTGGACGTGCTGGAACTGGACGCCGCCTCCAACAACGGCGTGGATCAGGTGCGTGCCCTGCGGGATGAGGCCATCTACGCCCCGGCCAACGTGAAAAAGCGGGTGTACATCGTGGACGAGGTGCATATGCTGTCCACGGCGGCCTTCAACGCCCTTCTGAAAATTCTGGAAGAGCCCCCGGCACACCTGATGTTCATTCTGGCCACCACGGAACTGCACAAGGTGCCTGCCACCATCCTCTCCCGGTGCCAGCGGTACTCCTTCAAGCGGATTCTGCCGGCGGACATTGCCCGGCGGCTGACCTATGTAGCCCGGCAGGAGCACATCGACCTGACCCCCGACGGGGCGGAACTGCTCTCCCGGCTGGCGGACGGCGCCCTGCGGGACGGCCTGAGCCTGCTGGACCAGTGTGCCGCCGCCGGCGGCACGGTGGACAGCCGCGCCGTGCTGGAAGTGCTGGGACTGGCGGGAAATCTCCAGACCGCCCAGCTGATGCGGCACATCCTGAACCGGGACGCGCAGGCGGCGCTGCTGCTTTTGAATGAACTGTACGCCGGCGGCAAGGACGTAGGCGCGGTGCTGGGGGAGTTGTCCTCCCTGACCCGTGACCTGCTGCTGCGGAAAACCGCCCCGGAGGGCGGCGCGGCGCTGCTGTCCGGCGGCTTTGACAGCGCCACGCTGGACGGGCTGGGCAAAGGCATCCCCGCCAACCGGTTTCTCTATCTGGCCTCTACCCTGCAGAAGGCATCCGCCGGGCTTTATTACAGCACGGACCGCCGCACCGACGCGGAGTTATGCCTCCTGCGGCTGTGCGACGAGAGCCTGTGCGGCGATTTGACGGCGCTGGAAAACCGCATCACCAGATTGGAAGATGCGCTGGAACGGGGCGCGGTAATCCGTGCCGCCGTCACCGGCAGCACCGCCACGGACAACAGCACTGCCTCCCCCGGCGTTTCCGGCAATGCTTTGCCCCGGACGCCGGAGACGGCAAAAATGGCGCCTGCTCCCGCCCCGGACAGGGCGGAACAAGCGCCGGCTGATTCCCGGCAGGATGCCCCTCCCTGGGACGAGCCGCCTCTGCCGGAGGAGCCGCCCATGCGAGAGGAACCGGGGGAAAGGGCCTTTGATATCCCGGCAGACGCCCTGCCGGTGAAGCCGGCTCCCCCGAAAGCACCTGCCGTCCGGGAAACTCCCCGGCCCCGGGAAAGTGCAGCCGTCCCGGCACCGCAGAACCGTCAAGCAGCCGTCCCGGCTGCCGGCGGTGGAAACTGGTGGCGTGCTCTGGCGGAGAACTGCAAGGGGCAGCTGCCTCCCATGTACCGGGCCTTTCTGGAACTGTGCAGCGGCGCGTTGGAGGGAGATCAGGTTACGGTGTTCGCCCCGGATGAAATCACCCTGAGCCGGCTGGACAATGACCGGGTGCGGGGCGTTCTGGCCGCCGAGGCGGAAAAGTCCTCCGGACAGGCTGTGCGGATTCTGTTCCGGGTAGGGGAAGCCCCCAAATCATCCCCCCGGGAAAATCTGAAAAACCTGCTGGAATTCGGCAGCAGGTTTGACAATATTGAAATCAAATAAAAGGAGATTGGAACTATGGGTTACAGCGCACGCCGTGGATTTACCAACGGCAAGATTTCCGGAGCCGCCCGTCAGGCGGAGCTTCAGCAGAAAATCGCCGCCATGCAGGAGAAGATGGCGGAAATCCAGAACGACGTGGAGGCGCAGGAGTTCACCGCCAGCGTAGGCGGCGGCGTAGTGGAAGCCAAGGTCAACGGCAAGAAGGAAGTTCTCGCCGTGCATATCAAGCCGGAGGCGGTGGATCCCGAGGATGTGGAAATGCTTCAGGATCTGGTGGTTTCCGCCGTCAACGAAGCGCTGCGTCAGGCAGGCGAGGCCATGGACAAGAGCATGGAAAGCGCCGCCGGCGGTCTGGATCTCAGCGGCTTCGGACTGTAAGGAAAGACGCAGAACAGAGAGAACGACTTTCTTGACACACGGGAGCGGGGCATCTGCCCCGCTCTTCTTTGAATCGGAGGTCTGATGAAAAAGAAAATTCTTGCAGCATTGCTGTGCCTGAGCCTGCTGAGCGGCTGCGGCGGCGCGCCGGTATCCCTGCCGGAGGCGAAGCAGCCGGACAGCAGCCCCGTCATTGCCTACGTCCCGCTGGACGACCGGCCGGACAACGTGGGGCGGGTGGTCTATCTGGCGGAAAGTCTGGGCTACACCCTGCATATGCCGGAGGAGTGGATGTACAAAACTCTGCTGGACGGCCAGCTGGAGGACTACTACGTGGAAAAGGGTCTGGAAATCCAGTCATGGACCGGCCAGAGCGGGTATCCCGCCCTGCTGTACGACTGGGTGCTGGAGCAGGAGGCCGCAGGCTGCGACCGCTACATTCTCTCCATGGATCAGCTGCTGTACGGCGGGTTGGTGGCTTCCCGGCTGGCGGAGGACACCACGGAGCGGGACGGGGAGCCGTGGCCGCTGACGGAACTGCTGGAAAGCCTGCTGTCCGCCCTGGCCGCCGACCCTGATAACGAGGTCTGGCTGCTGGACAGCGTCATGCGGCTGGCCCCCACCGTAGGGTACAACGGGGGGACGCTGGAGGAATACAACGCCCTGCGGGCTTTCGGTGCGGCCCCCCGGAAAACCCTCACCGGGGACGAACTGACGCTGGACGCCATCCGGAGTACTTATGATACCGGCGCCGACGGCAGGAGTCTGATGGACTTCGGCAGTGACAGCGCCATGTGCGGCACTGCCGTGCGGTATATGGAGCATCGGATCAGCAAGCTGTCCCTCAGCGGAAAACTGCTGGAAGCCGTTGACCGGCTGGGACACGACCGGTTCCATGTCCTCATTGGCATTGACGACTCCTCCTCAGAGGACTGCATCCAGAAAAACGAAATCGCCTACCTGAATGCCCGGCTGCGGGAAGGGGACGTAATCCTCTCCGGGGTGGACGATCTGGCCTTCAAGGCAGTGGCGAAGCTGTATCTCAGTGAGGTGGAATGGAGCGGCGCTTCCGTCGGCGTGCAGTACTTCGGCGGTACGGAGGGACAGCCCGCCTGCGACTACGATTACAAGCCCCTGACGGAGATTGTGGCGGAGCATCTCGGCTATTTCGGCCTGACGGAGAGTGAGAACCCGGATCTCCATGTGCTGGTGCTGACCCAGCCGGAGGACGCCGGACAGAAGCAGCAATACATCAAAGAACTGATTCGGGTTCTGAAGCAGCAGCTGGATGACAATCTCCCGGTGATCCTCATCGACGCCGGCAACGGCCAGTACGGCACCGCCTTCCACGACGCGCTGGTAAAAGAGACGGAACTGGGCAAACTCCTGAGTTATGCCGGCTTTCTGGACATGGCCATTGTCACCGGCACGGCTCTGAGCCACGGCGTGGCCCGCTATGCCCATCTGGTGCAGGGGGAAACCTCACAGGCCGAGGAGTCCGCCTTCTGCAAAACGCTGGCAGACAGCATTCTGAAGGATTTCTGCTATAAGAATGCGGTGCGGGAGGATATTCTGTCCTATGTCCGGAACGATTTGGGAGGCGACGCCAACAACTTCTGCCTGCCGGAACTGGATCGGGACGCCATTACCGCCCGGCTGGCGGAGGGAATGAACGATGCCGCGGCGCCTGTGGTGAAAAATCTGGAACACAGCAGCCTCCTGATTTCCCTGAAGGAGGATGCCGTGTCGGCGGGCTGGGGTGCCATTGCGCTTTCGAATTACCGGTTTCCCTGGGAGCGTGCCTTTGAGATGGACATGGATCTTGCCATCGACCCGCCGGGTCAGCCCCACAAACGCATTCTGGGGCTGTACTATCAGTGATGGGAGAACGGTGCGCCTGCCCGGTGCTTTCTGTTCTCTTCACTCCGGAGGGTTCGGGCGAAAGCTGGGGACGCTTTCCGGGACAGAAAACCGCCGGAACCCCTGTTTTTCTTCGAAACGTTTACAAATTATTCACACCCAACTCATAATTTCGCAAAAATGTTCGGGTATCTTAATACTTGCAAAGGGTTCTCCCAGCCCGATGCGTTTTCTCCCTCCTAAAACACACAGCAAAAATCCCCGGCCATAGGCCGGGGATTTTTGTGTTCCCTTTGTCAGGGATTTGGAACTCAGCGCCTGTCTGCGTGGAAATTACAGGTTCTTCTCGTAGGACTCGATCATCTTCTTGACCATCTGTCCGCCCACGGAGCCGGCCTCGCGGCTGGTCAGGTCGCCGTTATAGCCGTTCTTCAGGTTGACGCCCATCTCGGCGGCGGCTTCCATCTTGAACTTATCCATGGCGGCGCGGGCCTCGGGAACATTGATCTTGTTGGTGTTCTTACTGGACATAATCGTTTCTCCTTTTCAATATCCTGCATTTATGGGTTTCTGGGTATCGCAAGCATAGTTTGACTCGAAAAGGAAAGCATATGCGAAAAAACAGTCGGTAATTTTTGTACATTTCTGAAAAGAACGCCAAAAAGCGGTGCGTCTCCGTTCAGAGGCGCACCGCTTTTGTTAAAAGGGAGCACACTTCCGCCGTCAGCCCAGAAAGCGGTACAGGAAGGTCACAATCTGTGCCCGGGTACAGCCATCGCCGGGGCGGAAGGCCGTTTCTGCAGCGCCTCTGGTGATACCCCCCCGGTACGCCCACAGCACGGCGTCATAACAGAAGTCATTTTCGGAAACATCCGTAAACGGATTTTCACCCCGCACCTCAGGAGCGCCGGCACAGCGGTAGAGGAACGTCACCATCTGCCCCCGGGTGCAGGCCGCATTGGGGGCAAAGGCGGTTTCCGTGACCCCCTTGGTGATGCCCGTCTCCACCGCCCACAGCAGCGCTTCATAGTAATAGGCGCCGGGTTCCATATCCGTAAAGGTGCAGGTGCGGCCGGCCGCTGCGGGGCAGCCGGAGGCACGCCACAGGAACGCCGCCATCTGCGCCCGGGTACAGGGGATGTCCGGCCCGAAGGAACTGGTGGAAATGCCGTTGGCAATGCCCCTGCCGGAGGCCCATCTGACGGCCTCCTCATAATATGCGCCGTCGGGAACGTCCTTGAAATCGCTTCCGCCCTTTTCCGCCCATTTGGCGTACACCGTCATATCCCCGGTGAGTTTCACGGAGGCAATGGGATTGGTCAGCGCCGCGTCACCATACCAGCCGGCAAAGGCGTACCCCTCCCGGGCAGGCGCATAGTCCCTCAGGTCAATGACGCTGCCGGCAGGGTCGCTGATTTTGGGAATCCCGCTGCCGCCGTTGGTTTCAAAGGTCAGGGTGCAGCTGCCGGTTCCGCCGCCGGAACCCCCAGAACCGCCGGAACCCCCGCCGGAGCCGTTGGGCGTCCAGTTGGGGAGGAATGTGACATCACTCCCGGGCGTATATATTCTCCCCGCCGGATATTGGGCGGCGTCTCCGGCAATACTCCAGTGGCTGAAGGTGCAGCCGGCCTTAGCGGGGCCTGCGGAAAGCGCGACGGAGCCGCCCGCTTTTACGGGCACGGTTTTGAACTCCGTGCCGTCCTCCCGGAGGAAGGTCAGGAGGAAAATCTTCTCCTGAGCATTGTCCACGCGCACCTTCAAATCCCGCGTCTCTGCGGCAAAGTGCACGGCACTTTCATCCGCAGCCTTGCACCGCCGGTTCTCCACCACGGTTTCGCCGCCGGCGGCAATGACCTTCAGCCGGAAGGTGCCGATTTCCGCAGGGGTTGTATCGTGCTCATGGGTGATACCGGTGTTGAAGAACACATAGTGCGACCCGTCCAGCCGCGGCGGCCGGCTGCCTGTCTCATAACCGGTGCCGCCGCTGCCGGCCTCATCGCTGCCCTCCACAAACTCGAAAAATCCGCTGTCGTAGTAAATCTCGTTCTGCGTTGTGCTGACGCGGCACCGCTCACTGGCGGACAGGCGATAGGTCACCGTGATGACCTCGCCGGTTTTCACGGTGATGTCATGCTTGCCGCCGGAGGTGAGGTCATAGGTCAGGGTAATGTCCCCGGCTGCGGCGGCGGAGGCGGCGGCCGGCAGAAAACCTGCCAGTACCAGCCCTATCAGGACGGAAAGGATTCTTTTCATGGCGGCTCCTTTCGTTTTGGACGGAAAAGGCGGCGAAGCACCGCCTCTCTTTCCGGCAAAGGCTTACTTCTTCAGATATTCCGCTTTCAGCAGGGCGAAATCGTCCATGTCCACCATTTTGTCGTGGTTCAAATCCGCTTCCAGAACGATGCTCATGAATTTCGGGTTGTCCAGATAGTGGCTCCTGACGTTGTAAACGGCAGCCACCAGCTTCGCATCCTCCGTGTCTCCCGTTCCGGATTGGTTGACGTCCAAATCGTCACATTTCAGTGTGCCGGCAGCCGGTGCGGTGCCTGCGGCAATCCTGCCGGTATCCGCCGCGCCTTTCACCACCAGCCCGTAGACATGATTGCAGGCAGTCTCGTTGTGGAACCGGTAGCCGGCAGAGGTCACGTCATACATCGCCCTGCCGTCATAAGTAAAGGAAGCGGAATCGTTGGTGTAGACCAGCACCAGAGAGTAGCCGTTCACATATTCGGAGGTTTCCGCAGCATATGCAGGTGCTTTGATGGTCAGCAGTGCAGGCTTCACCGTCACGGTATAGTTGGGATTTTCGGTGTAGGAGGCGCTGATTTCATAGGTGCCGGCGGTTTCGCCCCTGTCTGCGCGGCCATAGGTCACGGTGCCCAGATCTCCCTCCTTCACCAGACCCTCCACCGATCCGGTGAATACCGGATCCGCAGCGCCCAGGGTTTTCTCCATGGCATCCACGGTGATGGCGGCATCTCTGGGCGTAATCGTCACGGTTCCGCCTGCAAGACCGCCGGTGAAGTTTCCGGCGCCGCTGCCCTCCGGCACGGGGCGGCACTCCACCGTCATGGAACCGGCATCCGTCAGGGACGGAGGTTCCTCCGTCTCCGTGCCTGCGGTGCCGTTCACCTCCGCCGTATACATCAGCTTCAGGGTTACGCCGCAGCGCTTTGCGAAGTCCGCATCCGCCTGACTTACGGTGCAGCCGATGCTGCGGGGCTGGCCGTCATACACCGCCCGGACGTCCCCGCCGGCCTGCGGCGCAACAACATACCGGCTGATTTCAAAGGAATAGCTGCCGCTTGCCTCCTCATAGTTTCCGCCGCCGATGACGTAGGAAATCTCATATTTACCGGCATCGGTAAACTGCGGAACGGTAGCGGAGGTTCGTTCCGTGCCGTTCTCCATCCATCGGAACGTCATGGGAACTCCCTCAGGCACGCCGCTTACCGCAGCGGAGACGTGGAGTTGGTTATCGAAGGCGCTTTCCGCTGCGGGGGTTACGGTGACGCCGGTCAGAGCCGCCGGCGTAATGGCCACGGCGGCACTGCCGGTAACGTCGGTATAGCCGGTTCTGCCGACTCTGTAGCAGACGGTGTAGGTGCCCACATCGGTGAAAGCGGGATTTTCGCTGCTCCATGCCTCCCCTTCCCCGGTGCGATAGGAGACTGCAGCGTCTTCGGGGCTGGTCACCGTGACGGTAATGCCGTGGGAACCGCCGTCATAGACACCGCTGTAGCCGGAAGCGGCGGCTTCGATACGGCCGGCTTTGATGCGGAAGGTATAGGAGCCGGAGAGGGGCGTGTAGTTTGTCCCTGCCCGGACGGTATAGTCCACGGTATACTCGCCCACCTCCGTGAATGTGGGAATTTCACGGTAAGTCTGCCCGCCGCAGGTATACGTCACCTCTGCATCGGCGGGAAGCAGGCGGCTCACTGCGGCGGAGGGATGGGCGCCGCCGTCGCAGGTTGCCGATTCGTTGGCGGTGATGTCAAAGACGATGTCTGCCGGGCGGATGGTCAGTTGGATGCTGCCGGTTTTTGCGGTATACCCCGGCGCCGTCACCTGATAATAGAGGGTATATTCATCGGCTTCCGTTTTGGCGGGAACCTCCGTCAGGTCATAGGTGCCCCGGGTTTCGCCGTACCGGATAACGGCGCCGGCAGCGGTGCTGGCAACCGGCGTGAAGGCGTGGGGCTGGCCGTCATAAACCGCCTCCGCATCTGCGGCGGTAACATTCAGGTCGTCCCGCAGGGCAATGGTGACCTCCGCTTTGCCGTTGCTGGCGCAGGGAACGTCGCTCTTCCCGAAGGGGTCGTCCTCCTCCAGCGTCCCGGAGCAGTAGGTATCGCTGAGGGTGAAGCATCCGACGGTTTCCTCCCTCTGCACTTCGGCGGTAAAGACAAACACCCCCAGAACCGCCGGCAGAGGTTCCCCGTCGGCGGCGGCATGATAATAGGCGTAGCTGCCGCCATCCGTGGCATTCCAGCCTTCTGGTGCCGTTTTCAGTGTATATTTATCGTTTTCATAACGCAGTCTGGCGGCGGCAAACTCAAAATCGCCGCCCTCTGCCTTTACGGTAACGCTGACGTCCTCACCGGCGGTGACCCGTGTTTTGTCGGCCTCCACGTTGATGGAGAAGGCGGCAGCCGGCGTATCAAGGGAAATCACCGGGATCGCTTTCCCATTTCCGTCCGTGGGATAAATGACGGCCTCCTGATCTGCCGATTGCTGGGTGCCGTCCCCGGAGTTCAAAAGCGTACTGGAATTGTCTCCGGTAATCTGAATTTTGGTCACCGTCACGGCACCCACGGACACGGCCTTCTCGTCAATCTTCACCAGCAGGTCGCAGAGTTTTCCGTTCTGATCGATGCGGATGCCGGTGCCCATCACGTCTGCTATTTCCAGATATCCTTTCGGGCTGCAATACCCGTCAAAGCCGTCAGTCAGTTCCGTCCATTCAGCCCCTTCCAGCGTCAGGTGTTCCCCCATCTCAATAGAGGCGATGACGCCGGAGCATTTCTGCCCCTCCTTCAGGCCTCGCAGGTAAACGGAAACTTTCACGGTATCGCCGGGGCTGCCCCGGGCCGCGCCAAGTTCCAGATAGGCATAGGGGAATGCATCCTGCGCAAATACGGAAATGCTCATAACGGAAAGGGTCATTACCAGTGCAAGAAACAGCGAGGTTACACATTGGAAGCGTGTTTTCATACGGCTTCTCTTCTTTCTTACAGGATATACAAAGGATCATGCGTTATGAAGTTGTCAGAGCCGCTGCGGGAGGGGTTTACGCTTGTGTAATATGAATGAAATAATTATACAGTTTTCCTGTATTTTCGTCAAGATTCGATATAATCAATATTCTCCGGCAAATATAAAATGCGGCCTGCCAGTCCGGCAGGCCGCTTGTTCCGTATGTTTCCTTATATTTCTTATCTCATGTTCCCTATGCGCCGGCAAAGCCGAACACGATTCCCACAATGGCGGAAATGCCGATGAAGATAATGGGGTGCCACTTTTTCGTGGGCTTGACAAAGTTGGTAAACACCAGCAGCACCGCCGCCAGAAGGATGCCCCGAAGGTTCAGGCCGCCGGCATGGGCGAACCCCTTCACCAGAGTGCCGTCCCCGGAGGAACTGCTGACGTTCAGCATCACCTGCAGCACCACGTCGATGCAGGCGGCGGCAATCAGGCCGGTGGAGGCGGGGCGCAGGCCGTACAGGGCGTTGGACACCAGCTTGCTGTCCCGGAATTTCGCCAGCATAACCGCCACAATCAGAATCACAATGACACTGGGGGTCACCTCGCCTACGGTGGCAATCACCGCGCCGGGCACCCTGCCTACGGTGAAGCCCACATAGGTGGCCATGTTGATGCCGATGGGGCCGGGGGTGGATTCCGACACCGCCAGCATATTCATCAGTTCCGTGGGGGTATACCAGCCGGTGGAGACGCCGATTTCCTTCAGGAACGGCAGGGTGGCCATGCCGCCGCCGATGGCAAACAGGCCGGTTTTGAAAAATTCCCAGAAAAGGCGCAGGTAAGTCATGCGGCGGCACCTCCCTCCAGATTTTTCAGCACAATTCCCGCCAGCGCCGCCAGCAGGACGAACCACACGGGAGACAGGGTCAGCAGGGTGCTGCCGGCCATCACCAGCAGAAAGATGGCGCAGGTGCGCTTATCAATGACGGATTTTTTCAGCAGCTTGACCACTGCGTTGAAAATCAGCACGCAGACGCAGACCTGAATCCCGGCAAAGGCGTTCTGCACCCAGCCCACATCCGAGAAGTTGGTGATCAGTCCCGCCAGAATGCTGATAATCACCAGCGAGGGAAACACGATACCCAGCGTGGCAACGATGCCGCCGGCTATGCCCTTCCGCTTCTGTCCCACAAAGGTGGCGGTGTTGACGGCGATGATGCCCGGCGTGCACTGGCCGATGGCGAAGTAGTCCACCAACTCCTCCTCCGTGACCCAGCGGCGATCCTCCACGATCTCCCGCTGGAGAATGGGAAGCATGGCCATACCGCCGCCAAAGGTCATGACGCCTATTTTGGCAAAGACCAGAAACAATTCCAGATATTCGCTCATACAACTCTCCTCTTTGCACTCAGATACAGACATTATAGCCTTTTCGGTTGAAAATGCAAGGCCGGCCTCTGTGGGAAAGCATACCCGCAGAGGCCGGTGTGTCGGAATGGATTTCAGGGAATCTGAAGATGTGCCCGCTTCAGCGCGTGCCGCAGGGCAAGGCACAGCGGCGGCGCCAGAATCACCGCCACAGCCCCGTTGAAAAGGGATGCAGGGATTTTCAGCGGCAGTGCAGCAGCGGCCACGGCGGCGGTGAGGCCGCCCATCAGCAGGCCGTCATAGGCAAAGGACTTGAAGAAATAGAGAATATAATAGGCAATGCAGCCCAGCAGGGAGGCCACGGTGCAGCGGCCGTACTTCGGCTCTTCCCGGTTGGCCATGGCAAAGCCTGCCACCATGCCCATGACGCCCTTGGTAATGAGGGTAATCCAGCACTCCGGGGCATAGGCGGGGTTGGTCAGGTCATACAGCGCGGAGCCGATGCCGGACGCCGCGCCGCCCACAGGGCCAAGCAGAAGTCCCGACAGGCAGCACATGATATTGGCAAGGGTGAAGGAAGTGCGTCCGCCGATGGCAATGGGCATGGTGATCCGCAGATAGTTGCTGACAAATACCAGCGCAGTCATCATGCCCAGCATGGTCAGCTTGTTGATTTTCTTTTGATCCATACAATCACTCCCCTTCCTGAAGTGCCTTCATCATAGCAGATAGCTGAGCCTATTTCAAATGCCAGTTTTATAAAATTTAATAAGGTCAGATTTGCCCGTGCCGATGAGGAGAATTACCGCCTGTACCTGTCCGATAAAATAGGAAATCTCCCGCAGCGGTAAGGTAGGGCAGCCGTCAGCGGCTCTGCCGCCTACGGATGCCGCATACCCCCTGCGGGGAAAGAGTGTGCGCGGGACTGCGCCCACAGGCGCGTTTCGTAGCGCAACCGCCGCAAAGCGGCGGCACTTGGCGCGTAGATAACCCAAGAAGGGATACACCGTCGCGGCATTACGATTTGCGGCAAAAAGCCGCAAATCGTGCCGCTTCCTCGAAACAGCCTCGCTTTTTCTGCCACCGGCAGCGCTTCGGCTGTTTCCCTGCGCCATTAAAATCTACAGTTTTCAGAACTTTTGAAATTTCTGAAAACTGGCTCGGCGGGGCGAAAAAATCTTTTCGCCCCGCCGAGCGCCCCGCAGCCAATGGCTGCGGGGCGCTTTTTTCGTGATTTGCTTTTCTTCCGCTTATTCCTGCGGCTTCCCGGAATCAAACACGGCCTTGGCGCTGGCGGCAAGGCCGGCCAGCCCCTGAAGTTCGCTGGGAATGATGATCTTGGTGGCCTTGCCGTCTGCCACTTTCGTCATGGCCTCCAGCGCCTTCAGCTTCACCACCTGATCGTTGGGGGCGGCCTCGTTCAGCAGCTTCAGAGCGTCCGCCGTGGCCTGCTGCACCTTCATGATGGCTTCGCTCTCGGCCTCCGCCGCCAGAATCTTGGCGGTCTTTTCCGCCTCGGCCTCCATGATCTTGGCCTGTTTGGCGGCATCCGCCCGCAGAATGGCAGACTGCTTCTCGCCCTCCGCCACCAGAATCTGGCTCTGCTTCTGACCCTCGGCCTGCAGGATGGATTCCCGGCGCTCCCGCTCCGCCTTCATCTGCTTTTCCATGGCGTTCTGGATTTCTTTGGGCGGGATGATGTTTTTCAGTTCCACCCGGTTGACCTTGATGCCCCAGGGGTCTGTGGCCTCGTCCAGAATGGAGCGCATCCGGGAGTTGATGGTATCGCGGCTGGTGAGGGACTGATCCAGTTCCATATCGCCGATGATGTTCCGGAGGGTGGTGGCCGTCAGGTTCTCGATGGCGTTCATGGGGTGCTCCACTCCGTAGGTGTACAGCTTGGGATCGGTGATCTGGAAGTAGATCACCGTGTCGATCTGCATGGTCACGTTATCCTTGGTGATGACAGGCTGGGGGGCAAAGTCCGCCACCTGCTCCTTCAGGGAAACCTTCTTGGCGATGCGCTCGATAAAGGGCACCTTCAGGTGCAGACCCACATTCCAGACCGTGCGGAACGCCCCCAGACGCTCCACCACAAATGCCCGGGACTGCTGGACAATGACGATATTGCTGACCACCAGAATCAGCAGCAGCACAATCAGAATGACGGGAATGATCCACTCCATAATGCAGAAACCTCCATTTCACTTCACGGTGTTTTCCGATGTGTTTTTATATTGTATCGTATCTGCGGCGGTATTGCAAGCATCTGCGCAAAAGTTCCCTTTTCTCCCGGGGCGGGCTGCAATTGTCTTCGGCTCCATCCCCGGGCTGTCGGTCACCATGGCTATTGCCCTGTGCCTGCCCATGACCTACGGTATGCTGCCCATCAACGGCATGGCACTGCTGATCGGCCTCTATATCGGCGGTATTTCCGGCGGCCTTGTGGCAGCCATTCTCCTCCGGATTCCGGGCACCCCGTCCTCCGTGGCCACCTGCTTTGACGGCTATCCTCTGGCCGCCAAGGGACAGGCCGGCAAGGCGCTGGGCGTGGGCATTTTCTTCTCCTTCCTGGGCACCATCTTCGGCGTCGCTGTTCTGATGCTGGTGGCACCCTCCCTTGCCCGGGTAGCCCTGAAATTCAGCTTTTACGAGTACTTTGCCGTGGGTGTGTTCTCCCTGACCATGATGGCCAGCCTCATCAGCGGTTCCATTGTCAAGGGGCTTGCCTCCGGCGCCATCGGGATGCTGTTCGCCATGGTGGGTGCCGCTCCCATTGACGGCCTGCCCCGCCTGACTTTCGGCTTCCACGCACTGGACGGCGGCTTTGACATTCTGCCGGTTCTCATCGGTATGTTCGCCATTTCCGAAATCATCAAATCCGCCCGGGAACGCAATGCCGCCAAAATGACGGTTCTGCAGGATTTCAAAATCAAGGGCTTCGGCTTCACCTTTGCGGAGTTCCGGAGTCAGATTTTCAACTTCTTCCGCTCTGCCGTAATCGGAACCTTTATCGGTATCCTGCCGGGTATCGGCGGCGGCACCTCCAATATTCTGGCATACACCGCCGCCAAAAACGGCTCCAAATATCCGGAAAAATTCGGCACCGGCATTATTGACGGCATCGTTGCCTCCGAAACCACCAACAACGCCACCATCGGCGGCGCGCTGGTTCCCCTGCTTACACTGGGAATCCCCGGTGATGCAGCCACTGCCCTCCTGCTGGGCGGGCTGACCATTCACGGCATCACCCCCGGTCCCCTGCTCTTTGATACCCAGACGGAATTGGTCTACGGCGTATTTGTCATCTGTCTGGTTGCCAACCTGATGATGCTGGTGATCGAGTACGGCGGTATTCAGATCGTCATCCCCAACGTTTTCGGCAGCCAGGTGATAAAGCCGGGGACATAAGTGATGATGAAAATGTCCAGAATCAGCACCAGCAGGAACGGAATGACTTTCTTTGCAATCCGCTCTATGGTTTCGTTTCCGATACCGGCCGCAATCAGAATATTCAATGCCATAGGCGGCGTCAGCATTCCGACGGAGGTGTTTACAACCATAATCAGGCCAACTTCCAGATAGCTTACCCCAATTCTGCTGGCGATGGGCAGCAGCATCGGCGTAATCATCAGACTACCCGGGTGGTGGTTCCCTTGCTGCTGGGATGCGGTGCAAAGATCACGGCATTGCGGGCACGCAGGCCCAGAACTCCCTTGAAAACAGGCGTTGCTTCCGGATTGGTGCTGGGAATCAGTGCCGCGATAACACCAACGGGCTTTGCCAGCTTCACGATTCCCTTCTCAGGGATTCTATCAACAATGCCGACGGTCTTGGTGGAGAGCACATCATAGAGAATAGCCGGCATCTTTGCCGTCAGCTTGGACATCTTGGAGTCGATACGCCCCATATGCGTTTCTTCCAGAGCCTGTTCTGCAATGCTCTTTGCCAATTCCGGGCGAGAGAGGGTGTAGACGATTGCGGCAGCCAGTTCATCGACCCGGCGCTGAGAAAAGCCTTCAGCAACCCGCTGCGCGGCTCTTGCCCGTTCCACCAGTTCAGTGATAAACTCCTGATTCTTTTCCATTTCATCCATGTTGCAGTTCCTCCTCAATTTTGAATGTGTTCCGGCTGTGGATTTCTGTCTATAATTGTATACAATATTGCATCCACGTCAAGTGCTTTTACTGGAAACAGGCGACATTCTCCGTTTCGCTCAGAAAAAGCATGCAAAATTGTATACAATATACAGTTTGCATTTTGCCCTTATTTTTTTGAAAACATCGGAATGCAATTGGCTATTATAACCTATCAAACAAGCAGGGAGACGCTGGCTGACGTCTCCCCAAAAAAGCAACCATATAGTAAGTATATGTCCCATCTTCCATCCCCTCACCCGCCGTAAACCGCCACGGTGACGCCGGTATAGTAATGCGTCAGGATGGTGCGGTAATCCGCGCCGCCCTCCGCCATGGCGTTGGCGCCGTACTGGCTCAACCCCACGCCGTGGCCGTGGCCGGTGACGTAGAGCACGAACTGCCCGTCCTGCAATTCCCACTCAAAGCAGGCAGAGCGCAGTCCCAGCGCCCCCCGGACGGTGCTTCCCTTTACCGTAACGCCCCCTACGTCCACGGTTTCCACGCTGCCTGCCGCATCCCGGACGGCGTTTTTCAGCCAGTTCTGCGGCGCCCCTGACAGGTCTGCCGTGGGAATCACCGCCAGCAGCTTTTCTTTCAGAAGTTCCGGCGGAAAGTCCGTGCGGCTGTAATAGTTGGGAATCCCGGCGGCATCCTCCGGTGAAGTGACCGGCTGCAAATAAGGCAGGTCGTTCTGCCACACCTCCCCGGCGGCCCGGGTCAGGCCGGCGGAACTGGAATGAAACACTGCCAGAATGGGAACGCCGCCGTACAGAATCGCTTCCCCGTCGGTGTCCGCCACGGCGCTGCGGATCCGGGCTTCCCAGGCGTCAGCCTGTTCTCCCCAGTTAGCCCGGGCGCTTTCCATGGAAATATACGCCTGACAGCAGGTGGGATCCGTGCAGAGATCCGCCTCTCCCCCGTGATTCCCGCCGGAGTGCATTTTGTACAGGGTGTAGGTGCGGGCTGCCACAGCCTGCGTCTTCAGAGCTTCCGCTTCAAAGGAGGCCGGCATTTCCGCCGCCGTCACCCCCACCAGATAGTCCTCCAGCGTCATGGCGGACACCGTTCCCTCGTCCAGTACCCGCAGCGTCCGCTCCCGGTCAGGGTGTGCCTGCGGAGCCGATTCCGCAGGCGTTTCCGGAGGCATCGTCTCCCTTTGCACCGGTTCCGGTTCTGCCGGAGCCGCTGCCGCCGGCTCCCGTGCCAGTGCCAGCGGCAGCAGGAACAACCCCAGCAGTGCCGCCGCCGAAACGGCGGCGGTTTCCTTCCAGACGCGCATTTGTAAGCCCTCCCTTGCCTGTCCATGGCGGAGACAGACCGCCCCGCCCTTCAAGCCATGGTATGCGCCGGAGGGGGTGCATATGCCTGCCGCCTGACCGAATGGGCGGGAAATCCGCATTCCTTCATGGACAAAGGGAAAAAACCGTGCTATACTGCGGATGAAATCTGCGGGGAAGCGCCCCGTTCCCGAAAGGATATGGATTATGAAACGATGGATTGATACACTGGCGCCGGCTCTTGCCTTCGGCGCCGCCGGTTTTGCCCTGCGCCTGCTGCAGAACCGCACTGGCTTTGAGCCGGACACCGGCCTGCCCATCCCCGGCAATGTGCCCGCCATTATCCTGCCGGTTCTGCTGGCTGCCGCTGCGGTGGTGCTCTGGCTGCTTTCCCGGCGGCTTGGGAAAGCAGCGGCGGAGCAGCCCTTCGGGGCGCTGTTTTCCATGGACGACCGGGGAGGTCTGTGTGCCGTACTGGCAGGAGGCTGCATTATGGCGATTTCCGGCGCAGCGGAACTTATGGGCACCGCAGGTGGCGGTTCCATGGTGCTCTCCGCCGACGGAATGGAGTTTGCTGCGGCTCCTGCCGGCGGAAGCGGCTCTCTCCTGTTTGCAGGCGTCATGTCGTTCCTTGCCGGAGTCTGTCTGGTATCCGCCGTGTTCGCCTGCCGCAAATCAGACAGCGCCCCTCTGGCGCTGCTGGCGGTTCCGGTGTGCCTGCTGGCGCGGCTGATTCCGGTTTACCGCCGTCTCTCCGTCAACCCCGTGCTGGCGGACTATTATCCGGAGATTCTGGGGCTGATGTTCCTCATACTCGGCGCCTACCGGCTGTCCGGCTTTGCCGTGCAGGCCGGCAGACCCCGGGTCTTTTCCCTGTACACAGGGATGACGACGGTTCTGGCCCTGACCCTGCTGGCAGACGGCGTGACGCCTGCCGCGCTGCTGATGCTGGGAGGTGCCCTTGCTCTGGCGGGCTTCCGGATGATGCTCCGGACAGCGCCGGCGGAATAAACTCCACAAAAGCGAAAACCGCGGAGGGAAGCCTTACAGTGACTTCCCTCCGCCGTCGTTTTTGGGGAAGGAATCGCCGGCGGAAAGCCCCTTGACGGCGGCAGTCCTGCCGCAAAAAGGGAAGCCTTTACAAATCCCGCAGAAAAAGGTATAATTGCTTTAATTATGTACAATGCGAGGAAAATGACCATGGAATTGACACAAGGCGTCCGGTTTGACACCCTGGAGCTGTCTCCGGAAATTCTGCGCGCCCTGATGGAGCGCAATATCATACAGTCCACCCCGGTGCAGGCCGGCTGCATCCCCCCCATGCTGGCATGGCGGGACGTGATTGCCAAGGCCCCCACCGGCACCGGCAAGACCTTCGCCTACGGGATTCCCATTGTGGAGCACATCGACCCGGCAGACGAAAGCGTGCAGGCGGTGATTCTGGCTCCCACCCGGGAACTGGCCATCCAGATTACCGACGAACTGCGGCTGCTGTACACCTACAAGCCCGGCATCCGGGCAGTGTGCCTGTACGGCGGCGCCCCCATCGGCCGGCAGATTGACGCACTGAAAAAGCATCCTCAGATTGTGGTGGCCACCCCGGGGCGGCTCTCCGACCACATGAAGCGCCGCACCGTCCGGATTGACACCGCCAGAACCGTGGTGCTGGACGAGGCAGACCGGATGCTGGACATGGGCTTCATCCACGACGTGACCCGCCTGCTGGACAAAATGAACCGGCGGAAGAATCTGGGGCTTTTCTCCGCCACCATCTCCCGGGAGGTCATGGACATTGCGTGGGTCTACCAGCGGGACGCCGAGGAGGTCACCGTCCGGGAGGACGCGCAGAACAAGCCCGACATCAAGCAGTTCCGCATGGACGTCAGCTATGACGGCAAGGCGGAGGCCATTGCAAAGGTTCTCAACGAAACGGGCTTTGACCGCTGCATGGTGTTCTGCAACACCAAGGGGAACACCGAGCGGATTACCAAGTTTTTGCAGATGCGGGGCATCGATGCCCAGTGCATCCACGGGGACATTCCCCAGAAGAAGCGGGAGCAGGTGATGGACCTCTTCCGGAAGGGGAAGCTGCGGGTCTTTGTCTCCACGGACGTGGCCGCCCGGGGTATCGACGTGGACGACGTGGACATCGTGTTCAACTGCGACATTCCCGATGAGAATCAGGACTATGTCCACCGCATCGGCCGCACCGGCCGGGCAAAGAGGCAGGGGGTGGCCGTCAGCTTCGTGGCGGACTTCCCCTCCAAAATCCGGATGGATGACATTGCCAAAAACACCCGCAACGAGATCCTTCCCGTGAAATTTGACGAGAACGGCAAGCTGACCATGGCGTAAGCCGGGAAGGAGGCTGTATGAAGCACTGGAAACGAGGGTTGGCTGCAGCGCTGGCTCTGCTGGCCTGCCTGTCCTGCCTCACCGGCTGCGGGCAGGAAACGGCGGACAGCGGCCTGTCCCTGACGGTCTGCGTCGGGGAGACGCCCGCCACCTATGACCCCATCTACGCGGCGGAGCCGGGGGAGCAGACCATCCTGAACCACCTCTACGAAAACCTGATGCGGCTGGAGCCGGATGAAAACGGGCAGCTGCAGCCGGTAAACGCCGCCGTCCGAAGCGTGGACGTAAAGGAAAACGCCGACGGCACCGTCGCCTATACCTTCCGTCTCCGGGGCAGCAAATGGTCTGACGGCGTGGAAGTGAAGGCCGCCGACTTCGTATACGCGTGGCAGCGGCTGGCAGACCCCGCCACCGGCTCCGCCTATGCGCCGCTGCTGTCCGACATCAGCGGCTATGAGGAGGCAAGAGCCTCCGGGGACATGAACCTGCTGGCGGTGTCCGCCAAAAACAGCAGTACGCTGGTGGTGACGCTGAAGGGGCGCTGTGACTGGTTCCTCCGGGAGGTGTGCACCTCCGTGGCCGCCATGCCTCTGCGGCGGGACGTGGTAAAGCGCCTGAAGCAGCAGGCGGACGATGCCAACGAAGCGGACGCCGGAGATGCCCGCTGGTGGTCAGACCCCACCCGGCTGGTGACCAACGGCCCCTATACCGCCTCGGCGAAGGACGGCACCTCCCTGACGCTGACGGAAAATACCTCCTTCGCCGGAAAACTCTCCGGGCCGTCGGAACTGGTGTTCCGCTTCGGAAATGCGGAAACCGCGCAGGTACTCTATGAGCAGGGAGTGGCAGACGCCGTCTGGCCTCTGACAGATGCGCAGATGGCGGAACGCATGGCGGAGGACGAAAACCGGCAGCTTGACCCGGTGTTGGAAACGTATACCGTCCTGTTCAACTGCGGCCGTCTGGAAGACACCCAGGTGCGCCGGGCGCTGAGCCTTGTCATTGACCGGCCGGCTCTGGCAGCACTGGCGGGAGTAACCGCCCGGGCGGCGGAGGGGCTGGTGCCCCCCGGCGTGCCGGAGGGGGAAGCGGATTTCCGCACCTGCGGCGGCAGCCTGCTGGGCAATGAGCCGGAAGCCTATGAAGCCCGCTGTCAGGAGGCTCTGGAACTCCTGCGGGAGGCCGGCTATGACCGGGGCGCCGATCTGAGCCGCGAATTGGGCACGCTGGAATACCTGTATGTGGACGAGGGCAGCAACGCCGCCGTGGCGGAATCTCTCTGCGAGATGTGGAGCCGCACCCTGGGGCTGAGTGTGACCCCCCGGGCAATGGTGAAAACGGAGCTGGCCACCGCCATGCGCAGCGGCGATTACACGCTGGCAGGCATGGCGCTGGACACCGTGTGCAATGACGCGGAGTGGTTCCTTGAGGACTGGACGTCCGACAGTCAGGACAACTTCCTCCACTACGAAAACAGTGCCTATGATACCCTGATGTCCATTATCTCCGTGGCGCAGGATAACAGCGCCCGGATGGGCTGTCTCCACGATGCGGAGGATCTGCTTCTTGAGATTGACTGCGCCATGGCGCCCCTGTACACCCGGGGCACCGCGTGGCAGCTGCGGGACACCCTGCTGGGGGGCTTCCGGGATCCCCGGGGCTGGTTTGATTTTCTGGGCGTGTACCCCAGACCCGCCGCGGTGCAGTAACCGGCAGCAATACCATCGATTGACAAGGGCAGACACGGTTTTGACGGGCAGAAATGTCCCCATACCGCGTCAAGCCCCTTGAGAAT
>CAKUBJ010000031.1 GCA_934636905.1 uncultured Dysosmobacter sp.
TCGTATTCACCGCCATCTGCGAGCAGCAGATCCTTTTCGCGGTTCAGAGTAAAACTCTTACCAGTACCAGGAGCGCCAAACAGGATGCGATTCCTCTCAAAGGAAGACTGATAACCCGTGTTGAATCTAATCGGAATGTATTCTTCAGTATGCGGATGCTTCTTTTATTGGCATTGACAGGTTTTGGGGAACACCTGCTGCATGGTCTGCAAAAAGCGTCTGACCGTGTCGGTGGGGGCAGGGAAATGGAGCAGCCCGAAGGGAATCGTGCAGTTCCAATCCACCGGCAGGATCTTCAGCAGCGGGTGAACCCCCGCCCACTGGGGCACCGCCATCATCAGCACATTGTCGTGCTCGCAGCGGTTGAAGGCCTCCAGATTGTAAAAGGAGAAATCCACAATCTCAACCTCCAGGTGATTAGCCCAGAAGTCGTCCCGCAGCTGGTCGGTGTATTTGCTCCAGTTGCGCTTCATCAGCATCAGCTGCTGGCCGTGTAGATCCTCCACGGACAGCCGCTTTTTCTGCGCCAACGGGTGGTAGATGGACACCGCGCAGCAAATGGGCACCCGCACCAACTCCAGCGCGGAGCAGTCCCGCAGAGTCAGCATCGTCTCGTCAAAAATTCCGGCCACAGATCCATCAGGAACCGGCAGGGCGTCATCAGGGAGCTGCCCATCCGGATCATGCTGTCATTGTCCTGCATGGCGTTTTTCGCCCAGGTCTGAGCGTCTCTGGCGTACTGGATCATGTATTTGGCGTCCTGATAGTAGGACTTCCCGGCATTGGTCAGCGTCAGCCACGGGGCGTCCGGTCGAAGAGCCGCACCTCCAGTGCTTCTTCCAATCGGTCGATCTGCTTCATGACGGCGGTAGGGGAAATGAACAGGGCTTCTCCCGCCTTGGAAAAGCTGCCGGCGTCCGCCACCTGAACAAAGGTGTCCAGTTGATGATGGTACATGGCAGCGCCTCCCTTATTTTGATAAACGCGGTATAACACAGAATAGCCCGATTGAAAATAAGGATTCTTTGGGCCTTTTTCTGCCGGGACGTGCCGTTCCCTATCCGGCGGGAAGCGCATTTATTCTGAATCCACAGGCTTGACGCCCTATCGTTCGGTAGGTATAATATAAGCAGCACTGAACGCAGGAGGCATATGTGATGGCGGTAAAAGGCAGCACGAAGCAGAAAATTCTGGAGGCAGCACTGGAGTTGTTCTCCGTGCAGGGCTATGAGGCCACATCCATTTCCCAGTTAGCCGAGGCGGTGGGCATCCGCAAGGCGTCTCTCTACAGTCATTTTGAAAATAAACAGGCGATTCTGGACGCATTGATTCAGACAACACTGGAGCAGTATGCGCAGCATTCCATCTTTACCAAAGCGGATTGGGACGATCCCGACTTTACCCGGGATAAGGAAAATTTGACACCGGAAGCGGCGGCGCAAATGTTCATGGGACAGATCCGCTACATTCTCCACGATCCGCAGATCAGCCGCGCCAGAAAGATGCTGACCATTGAGCAGTTCCAGAATCCGCAGATGGCGCAGCTGCAAACCCGGCAGAATTACACGGATGTGATGCGGTACTTCACCGGCCTTGTGCGGTTTCTCATCCGTCAGGGGCGGCTTGCAGACTCCGACCCGGATATCACGGCGGCGCAATTGTGCCTGCCCATCTCCGTTTGGATTAACCTCTGTGACCGGGAGCCGGAACGGGAGGATGAAATCATGCAGCTGATCCAGCGGCACATCCGGCAATTCTTTGAAGTTTACCGGTGAGGTGCCGCGACGAACGGGATTCCCACGGAATCGAGCCATATCATGGCCGGATATGCGGTACACGTTTTTCCGACTGCGTCGCAAGCTATGATCAAAAGACCCCCTGAGATGATAGATTACACCAATAAGCGGTGCACCGCCCCTCGTCTCGGCGAAGTGATGCAGGCATCCAAAAGAATCAACGGTAATTTACAGAGGATATGAAATGAAAAGATTCGTGATATATGTACACGGCAAGGGGGGAACGGCTGGGGAAGCAAAGCACTATGAGCCGCTCTTTCCCGAAAGCGATGTGATTGGGTTTGATTATCAATCGGAAAATCCATGGGACGCCAAACGTGAGTTTTCCGATTTCTACGATAGGAACAGCAAAGGATACGATTCCGTCATTCTGGCAGCAAACAGTATCGGGGCATTTTTCTCAATGTGTGCGCTTTCTGAAAAGATGATTTCCAAAGCGTTGTTTATCTCGCCGATTGTAAATATGGAAAATCTGATTACGAATATGATGATGTGGTCAAATGTTACGGAAGACGAACTTTGCAGCAGGAAAGAAATATCTACAGATTTTGGAGAGACGCTATCCTGGGAATACCTTTGCTATGTGCGGAAGCACCCAATAAAGTGGAGCATACCTACCTGCATTTTATATGGGGCAAATGATCATTTGACTTCCAGAGAAGTTATCGATGCGTTTGCGGAACAAACAGGGGCAACGCTTACGATCATGAATGACGGAGAGCATTGGTTTCATACGGATCAGCAGATGGAATTCCTTGATAACTGGATCAGGAAATCCTTATGACAACTTCCGATTTATCCGGTGCGGAAAAACGAAAATTGTTCAGGAGAAAATAAACATGATGAACTATAAAAATAAAGCGGCGTCCGTCAGACCGCCGCTTCATTTTCACCCGTTATCCTACCGAACGACAGGTTGTAAATCGCATAGAGAGGAGAAATTGTATGAAAAAATCCCGAAGTGGGGCGGAATCGGTTTTGCCGCATTGCTGGTGACGGCCATTGTCGACGCATGGGCAATGTTCGGTACCTTCGTGAAAGCGGCAAACAGCATTGAAAAGCTGGAGGACGGCCTGTACTCCATGGAGTTTACCGGCGACTATGGCTTCGATGCGTTTCTGGCGCAAGGCGGTGCAATCAGCGACAGCGGTGTTGCTGATTATCTGACTTCGTTCTTATCTCACGGTTTCTATAAGAACGAAAGCAAAATGGAGACTGGCAGCTTCGGCTGCTCCACGATTTATACCCAGGATGCAGACGGCGCTTACTACTTCGGCCGTAACTATGACTGGACGGAATGCAGCGCTATGATGGTACATACCAAACCGAAAAACGGCTACGAATCGGTGTCCACCTGCTGCCTGGATTTTCTCTGCTTCGGAGACGGATATGCACCAGACGGTTCCATGATGGAGCGGATGCAGAGCATCGCCGCCATTTATGTTCCGCTGGACGGCATGAATTCGGAGGGCTTGATGGTTGCCGATCTGATGGCCGGTGACAAAGAGGAACCGCATCAGCAGACAGGAAAAACCGCGCTGACTACCACAACGGCGATCCGGCTGCTTCTGGATCAGGCGGCGAATGTGGACGAAGCCGTTGCCCTGCTGCGGCAATATAACATGAATTCGTCGATCGGTTCTGCACACCACCTGTCCATTGCGGATGCGCAGGGCAGCAGCGTGGTGGTGGAGTATGTAAACGGCGAGATGCTGGTGACGGAAACCAAAGTCGTGACCAACCATTACCTCTCGGACTGCGAAAAGCAGGGCGTCGGCTCGGAGCAGTCGCATCAGCGCTACGATACCCTTGCCGCCCACACCGGTTTAGTGGACGCCGATGAAGTCCGTGACCTGCTGGAAAGCGTGGCACAGAAAAACTATCCACAGACGGCAGACAGCTATGAAAAGGCCATGTGGAGCATTGTCTACTGCCCGGAGAAGCGCTGCACGGATTTATATTTTGCGGAGAACTATGCACACAGCTATGCGCTGATGTTATCGGAAAAGGATTCTTTTCTGAGGATACAGAGAAATGAAAACAAAACGGATAATCAGGATTTTAACTATACTTTTCTGTATTGCGGCAGCCATTCTGCTCATCGGCGCCCTGCACCTATTCTGCTTGAATCATGATGACAGTCCGGGCTGGCGGCTGCTCAAAACGCAGGATGATAAAGGAACGGTACAGCCTGCGGCTGTACCGTTCCTTTTATTGGCTCCGCACATTGCCGGATGCCTTTTCGAATGTTCAGAAAATCCGGCAGATCTCTTCACGGCAGAGGGATGATCCGCGGCTTCAGGGCTTCCAGCGCCGCGGCGTCATGGGTCACCAGAAGCACCGGCTTTGTTTCCGCCGCGCAGGCGACGGCCTCCATTGCCGGACGGCGGCTATCATCGTCCAGCCCGGTAAACGGCTCGTCCAGCGCCAGCGCCTCCGACTCCGCCAGCAGCGCCCGGGCCAGTGCCAGACGGCGCTTCATGCCGCCGGACCAGACCCGCACCGGCCCGGTGCCTGCATCCGCCAGCCCCAGCGCCGCCAGCTGGGTGGCGGCTGTTGCCTCGTCAAAGGACGCCCCCAGAACGAAGCGGAGATTGCCCATGGCGTCCAGTCCCTCCAGCAGGCGATCCTCCTGAAACACGGCGCTCCAGCGGACGTCTGTTCCCAGCAGTTCTCCGCTGTCCGGGACTTCCAGTCCCAGCAGGATCCGCAGCAGGGTGGTTTTCCCGGCGCCGGAGGGGGCGCACAGCGCCGTGATGCCCCTGTCCTCCATGGAAAAGGAGACATTGCGCAGCACCGGCCGGCCGTCATAGCTTTTGCAGAGATTCCGGATTTTCATCAGCCCCCTGCCTTTCCCGCCGCCCAGTCCGTCAGGACAAGGAACAGCCGCTCAAACAATACGGACACCGCCACGATGGTCACCGTCCATGCAAAGAGATCCGGCGTCTGGAAGTACACCTTGGCGGTATACAGCCGCTCCCCCACGGAGCCGGCAGGCAGACCGATGACCTCCGCCGCCGCCCCTGCCTTCCAGCAAAGCCCCAGCCCCAGAGAAACCGCCGTGCGGAAATAGGGCATGACCTGCGGCAGGTAAATGTACCGCAGCCGCCGGGAAAAGGGCACCCGGAACACCCGGGCCATTTCCAGCAGCTGCCGGTCGGTGCGGAGGATGCCCTCCAGCACATTCAGATACACCGGGGGAAACACCATCAGCGCCGAGATGAACAGAGACAGGCTGCGGCTGTTGAGCCACACCAGCGCCAGAATGATGAAGGACGCCACCGGCACGGCCTTAATCACCGCCGCAAGGGGCGCCAGCAGTTCCCGAATCCACCGCTTCCACGCTGCCAGCGAGGCCAGCAGCACCCCCAGCGCAGTGGAAATCAGAAATCCGCCGAAAATCCGGGCGGCAGACCGGCAGACCGTCTGCCAGTAGGCGGCGGTGCCCCACAGCTGCCCCAGCCGGACGGCTACGGCAAGGGGGGAGGCCAGCAGCAGGGCGCCGTGGGGATATGCCGCCGCCAGCGCCATGGCTGCCGCCTGCCACACCAGCAGCCAGAAAATCACCGCCCACAGGCGGGGAGGACGTTTCGTTCGCTCCATGGGCGGCTCCTTTCCGTTCCGGGATTCCGACAGAGAGCTGCTCTGCCGGAACCGCCGGGCTGTCTTTTATGCGCCGTAATAGAAATCGTCCCCGGGCAGGGCGCCGCCGGTAGAGGCGGCATCCGCGTCAGAGAGCACCTGTAAATAGCCGGAGAGTTTTTCCTTCATTTCGCTGCCGGTGATGCAGACGATGTTGCAGTAGGGCAGTGCCTTCTCCGCCACGGGAGCGGCCTCCACAATGCCGTATTCGGAAATCAGCTGCGCGGCGTCGGCGTTGTTGGCGTTGACCCACGCCACGCTGGCGGCGTAGTCCTGAAGGAAGGCGTCCACCGCCCCGGGATTGGCTTCCACCGCCTCCCGCCGGGCCACGATAACGCCGGTGATAAGGCCGGAGCCGTTGTCCAGCGCATCCCACTCCGCCGTCAAATCCAGTGCCATCCGCAGCCCCTCGATTTTAGTCTGGGCCACGGTGACAAAGGGCTGGGGCAGCAGGGCAATGGAAGCCTGTCCGCCGGCCAGTGCCGCCACGCATTCGCTGTGTTCGCTCTTCCAGTCGATGGTTACGTCCTTATCCGGGTCAATGCCGTTTTCGCTGAGCAGATACCGCAGGGCGTATTCCGGGGTGCTGCCCTTTCCGGCGGCCACGATGGTCTGCCCCTTCAGGTCTGCCATGGACTGCACGGTGTCCCCGTTCTCCACGATATACAGCACCCCCAGCGTGTTGACTGCCAGCACTTCCACGGCTCCCTCAGTCTTGCCGTACAGCACGGCGGCCAGATTGGCAGGCACGCAGGCCATATCCAGTTCCCCCTTGATGAGAGCGGGGGTCACCTCGTCGGCGGAACCGGCCAGGGTGAAGGTGTAAAGATTGCCTACCTCGCCCTCGTAGGGTTTGGCAGAGCTCAGCAATGCGCTGGTCATTTCGTCATTGTCCTTCATCAGCTTTACCAGTCCCATGGCGGTGGGGCCTTTCAGCGCCGCGATTTTGAAGGATGCCGGGGTGAAGTCCGGCGTTTCAGGGACTTCCGCCAGCGCTTCGGACTGCGCCGGTTCTTCCGTCTGCGCGGGTTCCTCCGGGTTCCGGCCGCAGGCGGTCAGGGACAGCGCCAGCGCCAGAGACAGCCCCAGCGCCAGCAGTTTTTTCTTCAGGTTCATAGTACTTCTTCCTTTCATACGCTTCCTGCCGGGGCGTAGACGGTTTTGGCGGTGACGCCCTCCAGACGTCCCAGCTTCCCGGACAGGGCGGAGATGACGTCACCGGGGGCATCCATGGCCACGCTGATGATATTCACGCCCTTTTCCCGGTAGGGGACGCCCATGCGGCCGATGATATACGTTCCGTACTGGTGCAGCAGTTCATTCAGCGCCGCCACCGGGGACCCCTCCCGGACAATGACGGCAATGACAGCCACCCGCGTTTCCACAGCTTCCACGGTACTCTCTCCTCCTTCAAAGTAGAAATCCCCCCTGCCGTTCGGCAGAGGGGATGACAAATGCACAGGGTTGTCCTTCCTCATCTTTCGGCTTGGCGCATCCTTGCCGGCAGAACGGTATGACGGGATATGGGTGTCGCCGGGCAGAGATTCTTTCCGGAAACACCACTACCATACCATATCCCTTCCGCCCCTGTCAAGCCGGCTGTGGAAATTGCCCCTTCCGTCCCGCCGTGGGATAACCTCCGCCGGTTTCCCCGGACGGCGCAGGGGCGGACAGGGGAGAAGGGCAGTTCATGATAACAGCATGAAAAAGCCGGAACATTTTGCCAACGGTTTCCGTCTTATTAAATATACCAATCAAATTTTCAGGGAGGCACGGAACATGAAGAAGTTGACAGCAGCCATTCTCTGCCTTGGGCTGATTTTCTCACTGGCAGGCTGCGGGGTGGCTCCCGCAGGTACAGACTCTGACGCACCTTATGTCGGAGCGCCCAAAATCGTGTTGGACGGGTACGATTACTTTGCCACAGACCTGACCATTCTGGAGGAACTGCCGGAGGGGTATGCTTACGCCGGTGAATTGACTGACGAGGAAAAGGAATACGCCGCCATTGACGGCAGTGCATATTATACGCCGGAGGGGACAGAAGCGCCGGAGGATTTTTATGTATATCAGGAATGCGGGACAAGAATCAGTGACACGGAGGTTGACAACGCCCGGAGGCAGTGGGCTTATGTGAAGTGGAGCCGGCGCTGACCGGCACCGGCCTGCAATCGGGTGGAATCGTGGCTGAAATGCGCCCGGATATAGCAAGTTTTCTGCCCTTTTCAAGGGCAGAAAACTTACAGCAGCTTGGCGAAAAAGTTTTTTCGCCAAATTGCAGCGCCGCCCGGAGTCCGGGCGGCGCTGCTTTGTGAAACATGGCATTGATTACGGTTCCCCGGCGCGGCCCCATCCGTGCCGGAGAACCGGCGGAAGCCTGTAGGGCTTCCACAAAGAAAAGAAAAGGAAAGAAAAGAAAAGATAGGAAATAGGAAGGTAAGGTTAGGAATAGGAAAGAGAGGAAACCGTAAAAAAGAGGTGCAGTTTCACGGCTTATTCCGCCAGCTGTCTGCCCATGGCACGGCAGGCTTCCAGCGTGTTGTCGTCAGGTGCTTCCTGACAGGTGATGCTTTCACAGGCGAGGTTGATGCCGGCGTCGTTGCAGTCCTTTTCCCAGGTGCGCATCCATTCGCCGTCACCCCAGCCGTAAGAGCCGAAGAGCGCGACTTTTTTGCCGCCCAGACTGTTCTTGCAGGCGGAGAACATGGGTTCAAACTCCATCTCCTCCAGTACCTCTGAGCCCATGGCGGGGCAGCCGAAGGCCACGGCGTCCACGCCGCTGAAGGTGGAACTATCCACCTGGGCAGGCTCCAGCACAACGGCCTCAGCGCCGGCGCTCTTCATGCCCTCTGCAACGGCCTCCGCCATCTGCTTGGTGTTGCCGGTGCCGCTCCAGTAAATCACAGCAGTTTTCATGGTTGTTTTCTCCTTTCTTGAGAGATATCCGACGGCCGGAAAGCCGCGGCATTTGGTATATCAGACTGCGACGGCAAGCTGTCCGATGCCGGAGCCGGCCCGCCAAAGTTCGCAGTAGATATCGGTGCACTTGCGGTATCTGGCAAACAGGCGCTGCGCCTGCTCCACGTCGCCGTAGACCTTCCAGAGTCCCGCGCATTTGTAGTTGACCGCCCGGTTTTCGATAAAGCCGGACACGTCCTGGGGGGGTAGCTGAGAAACAGCCCCACCTCGTGGGGAAACCCCTCCCCGGAGCGGAAGCGCCGCGCCAGATACGCCACGCACTGCTCACTGTCTTTCTTTGGATACCCGGCCTCCGCCAGCAGGGCTTCCGCCAGATGGTCCTGCAAATCCCGCTTCAGCCCGGCGGGGCGGTAGAGATACAGCAGGGCTTTCCTGCCCTGATAGCGCAGCGGCAGCAGCCGCAGCCCCTTGGGCACCAGAATGTGGTTCAAATCCCGGATTTCCGCCGCCAGACCGGCCATGGTGTCAAAGGGAACCGGGAAGATGGTGCCGGTTTTGATGCCGGCCAGCGTCGGCGCACATTGCCGCACCAGATTTTCCTCGGACATACCATGGCCTCCTTATATCCCGCAGGATGCCTCGGTACAGGCGGTGCGCCGGTGTGAAAGCGCCCGCCTGCCCGGCGGCTTAGGAGAGTTAGATTTCTTTAACTCTTGGAGAGGAAGGGGGGCTTACCTCTTTGAGTGTATCCTATCAGAAAGGGGAAGGCGCATCCACTCCAAAACGGCAAATCCGGCTCCAAAAAGAAAAACGGCAGTAAATTGCGGAGGACAGCAGCAGAGGAAGTCCAAAAGGACTTCCTCTGCTCCATATTGCAGCCCGATCAGCAGGGGGAGGTGCGTTGTTCCCTCTTCTGCGGTGCGCAGCTGTCATAGCGCTCCCCTGCCCGGTACTGCCGGGGAGAAACGCCCACCACGTCCCGGAAGGCTTTTGCGAATTTGCTGGCATTGTCGTAACCGAACTGCCCGGCAATGTCCAGCACCGTCCGGTTGGTGTCCCTCAGCAGCTCCGCGGCGCCCCACATCCGCTGGGCGCGGAGGTAGGCCGCCGGGGACAGGCCGTAAACCCCCGAAAAGCTGGTTTTCACATAGGATTCGGAAACTCCGAACCTCTCCGACAAAGCCCGCAGCGTCATGCCCCGGTCAGGCTCCGCCAGCAGGCAGGTACGCACCTGCTCCGCCAGCACCGCCTGCGCAGCCGTGCAGCCGTGGGCAGGATGGGCGCTGGGGGTCAGGGTGGAGAGAAACAGCAGCAGTTCCAGCAGCTTGACCTTCAGGTACCCCTTGCGGATCTCCTCCGGCACATGGTACAGTTCGGAAAAAACGTGCTTCACTCTGGGGGATGACCGGGCGGTAAACACCGCGCCGCCGGGGCACAGCTTTTCCGTCAGGACGGCGGGCCGCACCTCCACATCGCTGAGGATGCAGGACAGGCACTCCGGCGCCGCCGCAGGGTCAATCATCACCGCGATGCCATGATAGTGGCCGGTGGGGAACCGGCTCTCCCGGGGCAGGGAGGATGCCCGGGCCGCCATGAGATCCCCTGGTGCCAGATAGAAGCAGCGGCTGCCCTGCCGGTATTCCGCCCGCCCCTCCAGACAGTGATGGATTTCCAGCCGCTCCCCGGAACCGGGCGGTTCCTCCCGGCAGGATTGGGCGTGAATGTCCCGATAGGTCAGTTCCATCCCCGGGAAAACGGAATAGACGGTAATGGCGGCTTCGCCGCCGGCGGCGTCGGGATGCAGCAGCCGGGGAGTATCCGTTTCGCGGAGCGTTTCCGGGCAGAGCAGGGGATCGGACAGGGGAGCAGAGGGAGACATGGCAGGGACTCCTTTATCAGTTAGATGTATTTAACCTATCATAGCACGCTTTTCCCTCCGACGCAAGCGGAGGAGCCGGAAAATCGGTATCGGAGAAGCCGTCCTCCTTTCTGTTTCTGGTTTGCGGACACTTGCGCGGTTTTTTGTCTGTATTTTCCTGTTATCATGAAATTTGCACATTTTTTATTGCCTCCCGTGACAACAGATGCTAAAATAATAGAATCGCCGGTTGGCGTGTAAGGGCTGATGGCGCGCATCGTTCCGGAGCCGTCGTTCTTCCATTCTGAGGAATCGAAAAGGAGAAAGAAAAACTATGAAAAAGGAGAAACGCTACCTATGAAACAGAAGCTGAGTTTTAAGGAGTATGTCTACGTAGCCAGTATGTTGTTTGGTATGTTCTTCGGCGCCGGAAACCTGATTTTCCCGGTATATATGGGACAGGTAGCCGGCCGGAACGTATGGCCTGCCATTGTAGGCTTTCTGGTAACCGGCGTAGGCCTGCCCCTTCTGGGCGTAGCTGCTCTGGGTATCAGCCGCAGCAGTGGGCTCTTTGATCTCAGCCGCAAGGTAGGCCGTCCCTACGCATATTTTTTCACCTGCGCCCTGTATCTGACCATCGGGCCGTTTTTCGCCATCCCCCGGTGCGCCACTACCTCCTTCACGGTGGGGCTGGAGCAGGTACTGCCCAATGGCGGCAGCAGCCGGGTGTATCTCCTGCTGTTCTCCCTGCTGTTTTTCGCGGCCACGCTGTTCTTCTCCCTGCGGCCGGGTAAGATTCTCACCTATGTGGGCAAAATCCTGACCCCCTGCTTCCTGGCCTTTCTGGCAATTCTGGTGATTGTCACCATGCTGAACCCCACCATCCATATCGGCGCGGTGGAACCTCAGGGCGCCTACGCCGCCCAGCCGTTCTTCACCGGCTTTCTGGAGGGCTACAACACCATGGACGCGCTGGCCAGTCTGGCCTTCGGCATTGTGGTGGTGCAGGTAATCCGGGATTTGGGAGTATCCAGACCGGAATCCGTGGCCATGACCACGGTGCGCTCCGGCATTTTCAGCTGCCTGCTGATGGGGGTTATCTACCTGCTGGTTACGGTGATGGGCACCTGGAGCCGGGGAGCGCTGGAAGCCGCTCCCAACGGCGGCACCGCGCTGGCGCAGATTGCCCAGCACTATCTGGGTCATGCCGGACTGCTGGTGCTGGCCGCCACGGTGACGCTGGCCTGCCTGAAAACTGCGGTGGGACTCATCACCAGCTGCGCGGAAACCTTTGCAGGGATGTTCCCCCGGGCGCTTCCTTACCGGGGCTGGGTGCTGGTGTTCTGCGGCGCGTCCTTCCTGTTTGCCAACGTGGGTCTTACCGCCATCATCACCTACGCCGTGCCGGTGCTGATGTTCCTGTATCCGCTGGCCATCACCCTGATTCTGCTGGCGCTGCTGGGGCGGTTCTTTGACCATGACCGGGCGGTTTACTGCTGGGTCACCGGCCTGACGCTGGCGGCCGCCCTGTACGATTTCCTCCGCACCCTGCCGGAGGGCGTCCGGGCGCTGCTCCATGCCGACGGGCTGATTGCTGCGGTGGGCAATGTGCTGCCCTTTGCCACCATCGGTCTGGGCTGGGTGGCTCCCGCCATTCTGGGGCTGGTCATCGGACTGATTTTCCGGACTTCCCGTCCCAAGCGGGCGTGAGGGCTGCCGGCAATCCGCAATTCCAATACCTAAGGAGAGAACCGGGTCTTGCGACCCGGTTCTCTCCTTATTATGTTAATAGCAGGATAGTTTTCTCCGGATGAAAATCAGACCTTGTAGATTTCCCCGCCCACAAATTCCCGCAGCAGGGAGGTTTTGGGGACGTCGTCCGCCGGGATCGGCAGGAAATAATCCAGGAATTTCAAAAGCCGCTTGGCTTCCAGATATTCCTCGCTGCCTCGGGGAACGCCGAACAGCAGAGGCTGCACATAGGTTTTCAGCAGCGCCGTTTCGTAGATCAGGGCGGAGTTGAATACCGTGTCGGCGCTGTCCTGATAGGGGAAGATGTTCTGCTCCTCTCCCCGGCGGACAGAGGGCCACATTTTGATGGTGGCCTGCGCACCGTAGCCCCGGGTGCGGGCATCCCGGGCAATGCGGCGCAGCAGCCGGGCGTCGGTGGTGGGAATGCGGTTGTGGTCGTCAATGTTCAGGGTGGTCAGGCAGCTGATATAGATTTTATATTTGCTCTCTTTGGGCAGAGAGTGGGAAAAGGCGTCATTCAGACAGTGGATGCCTTCAATCACCAGCACATCCCCGTCCCCCAGCGTCAGCCTGTCGCCGTTGTACTCCCGGACACCTTTTTTGAAGTTGTAGGTAGGCATATCCACCGTTTCCCCCTTCAGCAGGCGGCTCATGTCGCTGTTGAACTGCTCCACGTCCATGGCGCCCAGCCCCTCGAAGTCATACTGGCCGTTGGCGTCCCTGGGGGTGTCCTCCCGGTTTTTGAAATAGTTGTCCGTGGCAATGGGGTGAGGCCGCAGGCCGCAGGCAATCAGCTGGGTGGACAGGCGGTGAGAGAAGGTGGTTTTGCCGGAGGAGGAAGGTCCGGCAATCATGACAAAGCGGACGTCCTTCCGGTGGGCAATCTCCTCGGCAATGTCGCCGATCCGCTTCTCCATCAGCGCCTCGTGGGCGAGGATCATCTGGGTGGCATTGCCGTCGGCCACAATGTCGTCCAGTTCCCCTACATTGGAAACATACATGGCGGCGGAGCGATCCTCCGCATCATGCATGGCGTGGAACACCTTCATGGAGGGCTTGAAGTCCCCCACCCGCTCCGGCTCCTCCAGCGTCGGCAGGCGCAGGATAAAGCCGTCCTCAAAGGGCTCCAGCGCAAACCACCGGAGATAGCCGGTGTCCGGCACCATATAGCCATAGAAATAGTCGGTGAAGCCGTCCAGCGTATAGAGGTTTACCCGGGAGCTGATGCGGTACTTCAGAACCCGTGCCTTGTCCTCCATGCCGTTGGCCCGGAAAAGGGCCATGGCGTCCTCCACATCCACGGAGCGCTTTTCGATAGGCAGCGCCTGCGTCGCCAGTTCCCGCATTCGGGCTTCCACCCGGCTCAGCAGGGCAGCGTCCAGCGTAAAGGCGCCGTCCGCCCGGCAGAAGAGGGCGCTGCTGAGGGAGAACTGCACGGACACGTTCCGGATATTCTCCCGCCCCACCACGTCGTAAAACGCCTTGAGCATCAGCAGAATGGCGCTGCGCTCATAGGTCTGGTGTCCCGGCTTGTCGGCGGCGGTAACCATGGAGAGGGTGCAGTCCCGCTTCAGGGTCTTGTGCAGTTCCCGCAGCTTGCCGTCCCGGTTCAACAGCAGGATTGCATGGGGGTATTCTGCCTGAAAATCCGCAGCAATGGTTCGGTAAGCCGTGCCGTAAGGGTATTGGAGCACCTTGCCGTTGACGGTTACATTCATCATTTTGACAGCTTCCATATGGGCCTCCTTTTATTTTTCAGCAGCGGATACGGGCTGCTCTCCGGATACTTAACGGGTTATAAACATTATACCTGCCGGCGCTCCGGGATTCAATGGGCAAACAGGGCAGATGTGCCCTGCCGGGACACAATTTTCAGTTTATTCACGTTTGCCGGGACGGATTCCCCGCCGCATCGGCGCCCAAGGCCCGGATTCGTCATTCTGACCAGAGTCCCCTCTTTTGCAGAGAGTGAATTTGTCGCCCATGTCAAGCGGTTATTTATTCATCAATTATGAATGCGATTTTGTAAAAATTCACTGGGAATCCGTTGTTTTCCCATTGGAAACGTCCAATTACAAGGAAAATATCCGAAATCAGCGCGGAAATTTCAGCCTTGACAAATGCATATTTATGCTGTATTCTGTAAACAGAATTTTTATTCACTATTTGTGAATACTCAGGAGGAACCCCTTATGTCCATGAACGATTGGAAGACGCTCTATGAAGTCAAAGGCCCCAAGTGCCTGCTGGAAATGACCGCCGCGGAACTGAAGGAAGCCATGAAGGAATGCGATACGGTGATCCTCTCCTTCGGCGCTCTGGAAAACCACGGTACCCACCTGCCTCTGGGGGCAGACTGGTTCCAGGCCAACGTACTGATCCGACGCGTTTCCGAGGAACTGGCCGCTCTGGGACACAAAGCCATCCCCGGCTTCCCGGTGCCCTTCGGCACCCAGACCAACCAGTTCGAGCGGCAGGGGGCCAACCTCTTCGGCAATGTATATCTCAATGAAAAAACATTCATCGAAATGGCAGAGGATCTGATTCTGCACCTCCACGAGCAGGGCTTCCAGCGCTTCGTGCTGTGCCTGAACCATTCGGAAAACCACTCCGCCCTGAACGTGGTAGCCAAGGATCTGGCCAACCGCTTCGGCATCCACAGCGTGGTGGCGGACTGGGTCCCCCCCCACAACGATTTCTGGCCCACCGTTCTGAAAAACGCCGAGCATCAGGGACACGGCGGCGAGGACGAAACCGCCTGTGTCATGGCGGCGGTGCCGGGGCTGGTGCATCTGGAAAATGCCAAGCCCTACTACGCGCCGGAGGACGCCAAGCCGGTAAAGATGGGCGGGCTGTATTATTACGGCGGCTCCGTAGGCGTGTTCATGCCAGTTCCGGCCTATGCGGACAACAGCCCCGGCTACATCGGTGACCCCGCCGACGCCACGGCGGAAGAGGGCGTCCTCTGCTACGACGCCTACGCCAAATGGATTGCTCAGGTGGCGGACAAATACCTGTTCTGAATCAAAGACAAGTCTATCTGTGTGAAATAGGAGAGAAAACCCATGTTCCAGAAAGAAAATAAGGATATGCCCTTCGGCTGGGCAGTTTTCTGTCTCGCTTTCCTGTTTGTTTCCATGATTGGGTCGGTGGTGTTCAAGATGAACATCCCCACCCACATCAACCTGCTGGCCTCCATCTCCATCACCCTGCTGGTAGCGTGGCTTAACGGCAAGCCTTGGTCTGAGCTGGAAGAAGCCATCCAGTACGGCGGTAAAATCTGCATCTCCCCCACGGTCATTATGATGCTGGTAGGCGTGCTGATTGCCTCCTGGATTGCCAGCGGCACGGTTCCCACCATTATCTACTGGGGTCTGAAGCTGATTAACCCCTCCTTCTTTCTGGTGACCGCCAGCCTGCTGTGCGCCATCGTGGCCATTGCCATCGGCTCCTCCTGGTCTACCGCCGGAACGGTGGGCGTGGCACTGATGGGCATCGGTCTGGGTCTTGGCATCAACCCTGCCATGACCGCCGGCGCCATCCTGTCCGGCTCCTATCTGGGCGACAAGATGTCCCCCATGTCCGACACCACCAACCTTGCCCCTGCCGTGGCGGAGGCCGACCTGTTCGACCACATCCGCTCCATGATGTTCACCACCGTGCCCGCCTTTGTCATCAGTCTGGTGATTTACGGCATTCTGGGAATGCAGTACGGTGCCGGCAGCGTGAACAGCGCCACCGTAGACGCGATTCTGGACGCCATCCAGTCCAACTTCAGCATGAACCCGCTGGTGTTCCTGCCGCCGGTCATCGTGATTGTCATGGCCGTTAAGAAGTGCCCCTCCATCCCCACGCTGGTGGTGTCCGCCGTGGCGGCCTCCGTCATCGCCGTGGCCATTCAGGGAACCGGCTTCGCCGAAATTCTCAGCATTCTGAAAAACGGCTTCTCCATTGAAACCGGCTTCGCGGATTTTGACCGGCTGGTGAACCGGGGCGGCCTCGGCTCCATGCTGGACACCGCCGCTCTTGGCCTGCTGGGTATGCTCTACGGCGCCATCATGGACAAAACCGGAATGCTCAACTCCATCCTCTCCCACATGAAGAAGCTCACCGGCAGCGTGGGCAGCCTGATTACCGTGGTCATTCTGGCCAACATCATCCTGCTGGCCACCACCGCCAGCCAGACCCTCGCCATCGTCGTCGGCGGGCGGATGTTCATTTCCGAGTTCCGGAAAAAGGACCTGCTGCCTCAGGTGCTCTCCCGGACCCTGGAGGATTCCGGCACCATCATCTCCCCGCTGATTCCCTGGAGCCTGTGCGGCGTATACATGGCGGAAACTCTGGGGGTTTCAACGGTCAGCTACCTGCCCTTCTCCTTCTTCTGCTGGCTGTGCCCCATCATCGCCATCATCTACGGCTTTACCGGCAAGTTTGTCTGGAAAACCGGCGAAATCAAGAGCCAGCGCACCTACGCGGAGGAGTCCGCCGTCCAGTGAGCACCTTTCCTTTCTCTTCAGCAGCGGAACCGGAGGCATCTGCCTCCGGTTCTTTTTTCGCAGCCGGCACCGGCCGGGACACTGCATCCGCGCCGACGGGGATTCCCCGGCAGAAGCAAAAGGAACTACTCGCAAATGATAGGACATATTGTCCAAACAGGAGCAGGACGGAATGTCCTGCCCTACAATGGGGCTGGTGATGAAAATGAACTTGCGGATACGGGATCTCCGGGAAGACCGGGATCTGAAACAATATGCGCTGGCGGAATACCTGATGTGCGACCAGTCCCTGTACTCCAAGTATGAGCGGGGAGAGCGGGAACTGCCGCTGCGGCTGGCCGCCCGGCTGGCGGAGTTTTACGGCGTCAGCATGGACTATCTGGCAGGGCTTACCGATGAGGCCAAGCCCTATCCGAGGAAAAAGAAATGAACCGGCTGCTGGAAGCCCTCATCAACCTCCTTTTTCCGCCCAAGTGCCCCTTCTGCGGCAGGATTCTGGAGGGCGTGGGCATCTGCCCGGAATGCGAAAAGACCCTGCCGTGGATTCCGGAGGAGCAGGTGGTAATGACGGAGAGGGGACTTTCCTGCGCCGCGCCGCTGTGGTATGAGGGAGCGGTGCGGGAGGCCATGCTGCGCCTGAAATTCCGGAATACCCCCGGACTGGCGGAGCCACTGGGGGAGCTACTGGCGCGATGCGCGGCAGAGCGGTTCGGCGGAGAATTTGACACGGTGACGTGGGTGCCCGTCAGCCGGAAGCGGCTGAGAAAGCGGGGCTACGACCAGTCCCGGCTGCTGGCGGAGGCCGCCTGCCGCCACTGGGACACCGCGCCGGTGCCCCTGCTGAACAAGGTGCAGGACAATCCGGCGCAGTCCGGCCTCCGGGGTGAGTCCGCCCGGCGTGCCAATGTGCTGGGAGTCTATGACCCGGCAGAGCCGGAGAAAATCCGTGACCGGCGCATTCTGCTGATTGACGACATCCACACCACCGGCGCCACGCTGGAGGAATGCGCCCGGGTGCTGCGGGACAGCGGAGCCGCCTCCGTCCTCTGCCTGACGGCGGCACGGACGCCCCGGACGAAGAAACAGGAGCCGCCGGAGGACGGGGGCGCCCGCCCTCTTTGTTGACCGTCGGAACCGCCTGTGGTATAATGCCTCTGAACCATTGACAGAAAGAGGGGTGTCTATGCCTTCCGTTTCCGTAATTGTACCGATCTATCAGGCAGAGGCCCTGCTGCCCCGGTGCGTGGACAGCGTGCTGACCCAGACCTTTTCCGATTGGGAACTGCTGCTGATTGACGACGGCAGCCGGGACGGTTCCCCCAAGCTGTGTGACGGCTATAGTGCCCGGGATTCCCGCATCCGGGTTTTCCACAAGCCCAACGGCGGCGTATCCAGCGCCCGGAATCTGGGGCTGGAACAGGCGGCGGGGCAATATATCGCCTTTCTGGACGCGGACGACGCCCTGGAGCCTGCCGCACTGGAAACCCTGTGGTGCCTCCGGGAGGAAGCCGGGGCGGACAGCGCCGGGTGCGCCCATTTCAACGTGTCCGCCGCCGGAGAGAAGCGGGTGGAGCCGCTGCTCCCCGCCGGCGTCTATGAGGAGAGCGGCATCCGGGAGAACATTCTCTGGCCGCTGACAGGGGATCGCCTCCGCCCGCCGGTATTCAACGGGTTTATCTGGCGCTACCTTTTTGACGCAGCCATTCTCCGGGACAACGCCATTGCCTTTGAGGGGGCGTATTTGGAGGATGAGCTGTTTCTGATGGAGTATTTCTCCAACGCCCACCGGCTGGCAGTGACGGAAACGCCGCTGTACTGCTATCAGGAAAACCCCGCCTCCGCCACCCATCGCTATATGCAGGACTATCTTTCGGTGTTTTCCCGGTTTCTGGAACGGAAAGCGGACATTGTGGAGAAGTACGGCCTGAGTGCCGCCCGTCCCCACTGGCGGGACGACACGGTGTGGGCGGGGCTGCTGATTGCCGTGGGCAACGAGTACGCCAGAAGCAATCCCAAATCCCCCCGGGAAAAGCAGCAGGCGGTGGAAGCCATCTGCGCCCTGCCGGAGTTTTCCCGCGCCATCCGGCAGCTGCGTCCCAGAGGGCTGGGGCGGAACAAGCAGATTGCGGCAGATTTGATCGGCAGCGGCCGCTTTGGCACCCTGACGGCGCTGTACCGCCTGAAAAACCATATGTAAGGAGCAAGTATGACACTTTGGCAAACCAGCCTGACCTGCCGCGTGTGGGTCTGGCTCTGCGGCACTTACGAGGAAAGCACCCTCCACCGGCTGCTGGCAGCAGCAGGCCGCTGGTGCAGCAATCAGATTGAGGAAAGCCGCGTTCTGCGCCCCCTCTGCCGGGAGGGCGCCGCGGCGAAAGCGTGGAAGGACAGTTTTCTGTGCCGCGTCCTGAGCGTTCTCATCAATCTGCCGGGCACACTGCTTCACGCCTGGTACCGGGCGTGGAACGTGACCTTTGAGGACAGCTTTTTCGCCCGTCTGGCCTTTGACATGGGGGACAGCGCCGCCATCGCCCAGTTCTGGTGCATTGCGCTGCTGTGGTGTATCCCCTACGAGCGCTGGAACAACGCCTACAGCCTGATGGCAGGGGTTCTGCTCCTGCTGCTGTTCTATGCCGGCGCCATGCGGTCAGGCCGGCGGCTGGACGTGGCGCGCATCGGCTTCTATCCGGCGCTGATGCTGGCATCTGTGGCGCTGGCGGTGGTGTTTTCCTATGCGCCGGGGCTGTCCGCCCGCTTTCTCATCTACCATGTGTCCGCAGCGATTCTGGTGGTGGTTACCGTCAGCGCCGTACGGGATGCAGCGGATCTGAAACGCCTGTGCGCCGGGGCAGCGGTCTGCGTGGCCGTCACCGGTGCTTACGGCATTCTTCAGCGGATTCAGGGAGTGAAGGTAAATCCCTCCTATGTGGATCTGAAGGTCAACGCCGGAATGCCCGGGCGGGTCTATTCCATTTTCGACAATCCCAACACCTTTGCGCAGGTGCTGCTGCTTCTGCTGCCGCTGGTGCTGGCGCTGATGCTCACGGCAAAGCGCTGGCAGTGGAGGGTGGTCTGCGCCGGCGTTTTCTGCGTAGGCGGCATGGCCATGGCCATGACCTATTCCCGGGCCGGCTGGGTGGGGCTGGCCTGCGCCATGGCGGTTTTCGTGTTCCTCTGGAAGCCGAAGCTGATCCCCGCCTTTGCGGTGCTGTGCCTGCTGGCGATTCCCTTCCTGCCCGCAACGGTGCTGAACCGGATTCTCACCATCACCAACACCCAGGATTCCTCCACTTCCAGCCGGGTGTCCCTCTACCGGGCGGCGCTGGAGGTCATCCGGCGCTCTCCCCTGACCGGCGCGGGGCTGGGCACCGCCGCCACGCAGGAGTACATCCGGGAATTTAACCTGTACCATGACAAGGCGCCCTTTGTCCACGCCCACAACTTCTATCTGGAGATCTGGATCCAGATGGGGCTTCTGGGGGTCACCGCCTTTGTGGGCTCCATGCTGTGGAACATCAAGAATGCCGCCCGGGCCGTCCGGCACAGCAGCGATTCCGCTGGCAGAACGGTGGCGGCCGCCGCCGCCTCCGCCCTGTGCGGCGCCATGGTCTGCGGCCTGGCGGACTTCCTGTGGAACTATCCCCGGGTGCTGTGCATCTTCTGGTTCACCTTCGCCATGGCGCTGGCCGGAGTAAAGGTCTGCACGCAGAATACGCACACCCCTTGAAACCTATGTACCATAGTCAAGACCACCCGTAAAACGGGTGGCTTGCACAAGCCCTATAAGGGCTTAAGACAGGCCGCGCCTAAAGGCGC
>CAKUBJ010000032.1 GCA_934636905.1 uncultured Dysosmobacter sp.
TGTGAAAAAACGCATCATAAATGGCGTCAAAAATGGGCAATCCCTGTGTGAATACAAGGTTGCCCATTCTGCATAAGCTTTCAGATGCAATTATTCGATATTACGGCGTCTTCATTTCCCGTTCGGCCTTTTTGAGATACTTATCAATCTGTGCCTGAGTAAACTGCACTTTGCAGCCAGGGCGCATCTGATAGTATCCGATCCGCTTGTCTTCCCGGAGTGCATCCAGCGTCTTGAACGAGATCCCCAGGATCTTCGCGGTTTCTTTTCTTGAGAACATTGAGAGAAAGAGGGAGGTGAATATGGATGCCTGTCAAGTCTATTCAACACCAACCCCCTGGGTTCTGTCCACATTTTCATAGAATTTTCGTTGCTTTTGCCATAAAATGCGCCCACTTCTTTTCCGGCACTCCCATTGAGAGTATCGGGCGGGAGATGAAAGACTACGGAAGGGAGGAGGGGATATGTGGGATATAACCTATACCTCTCTCTTGACCCACCCCCCTCTTTTTCCGCTACCCCTCCCATCCATCGGTAGAAGAAGCCCTCACCCCCTGCCACCACCAGCCCCGGACCATCAGCCCCAGCCCATCGAATCGGCTATGAATACGAACTGCATAGAAAACTGGCAAATCTGCCTCGACTGCCCGGATAATTGGACAAAATAAATGTTTATTGCAATTTGCGAATGGCTCAAACCGTTGCAAATCCTAACAAATCCTCACAAATCCTCCCGTTTGCTCCACCTCGCGCGTTCTTTGCCCGCTCAACACCCCTGTATTGCCAGCCGTCAACAACATCATCACGCCGTCACCACCATCACACCATCAGCCGCCCACATCATGCCCCCAAACCAAACCGCGAAAACCTATCCTTCCCCCCACACCCCCTAACTAACCATGATTATCTTGTAGAAGAAACAGGTATCAATAACGGGAGATTTACCCTTCCTTAACCTCTCCTTTCCCCCCTTCCTAAGGTTTCCCCCCAATGGTTCCCCTGATGGTTCCCCCAGCGCATGAAAGTGCCGGGGGATGAAGCCGCTACAGCTCGCCCCCGGCACTTGATCAGCCTTGTGAAATCCCCTTGACTTCCTCGAATCCTCCATCGGGTGACCATAGGAAGCAGGGAAAGCTCTTTGCGGATAGTTCGCCCATGATAACCAGTTGGTTCCGTTTCAGCGGGCTTGTTTTCCTCGGTTTAACCTCAACTGCGCAGGCCTTCCCGCCTTTGATGCAAAAGAAGTCAGGCCAGCCCCGCTTTGTTGCCGTCCATCCGTTGGCCTGCAACAGTTTGAAACATTCCGCCTCTGCCTTGTTGGCTGGCTCGTTTACGCCGGAAACATCTCCGGCAACGCCAGAAGCCCCGACCTTGTAAACCAATTCCCCCAACTCGTTATATTGTGCTTCCTTCTTCTGTTTTCCCACTGTGCAAACCTCCTGCTATAGCTTGTCCCTGATGGCCTCAATGATCCAGGCGTTGACGCTCTGGCCGGCTGCCGCTGCTGCCGCTCTGATCTGGGCCTTGGTTGGTGGCTCTGTCCTACTCGTCATTACCACGATGCGCTCTTGATTCTCTTTCTGCCACTTATTTCGCCTGTCTATCTTCAATTCGTCCATTATTTCACCGCCTTTCTTGTGCTATATTATATAAAACCACCGAAAATCATGTCCATGACAAAAGCGCACAAAAAGTCATGTCCATGATTGTTCAGTTTGCCTGCTTGACAGCGTCATGGAAATGACGTTTGATTAAGCCATCCCAAGCGGAACGCCGCAGCGGGCAGCACCTTGACAACCGAATACCGGCACCGTATAATAAGCGCATGAGGTGATGGACGATGACCAATGAAGAAAAGATTTTGCAACTGCTGGAATCTCAGCAAATAGAACTCCGCAAAATCAATTCCCGGCTTGACGGAATGGAATCCCGGTTTGACGGAATGGAATCCCGGCTTGGCGGAATGGAATCCCGGCTTGATAAGTTGGAAGAATCCGCAGAGGTTACCCGAGGTGGCATAAATACTCTAATCGAATGGGCCGAGAATGTCAGCAATGCAATCCGATTCCCACTCCCAAAATTGTAATAAATAACCAGACAACACAAAAGGCGGTGCCGGTATTCGGCATCGTCTTTATTTATCTATCTACAATTCAAATACAGGAAGAACAACACCATGACAACCTATTGAAAATTTTTTCAAAAAGGGCTTGGCATACGGGTGTCAGTATGCTATTGTATCATCGAGCAAGGGCGCTGGGGCCAATCCCGAAAGGAGGAAGCCCATGAGCCTAACGGAAGTCATCGCACTATTTATGCTTGTGATTGCGGCTGTTTCTCTGGGGAACCAGATAAAGAAATAACCGCCCCTCTGACATAGCGAGAAGCGGCAATTTCAAGCTACAAACTTGACAAGTTGGCCGACTTCCCGACTACCACTCAGGGAGAACGGCGCCCTTGCTACTGATTATAACCCGAAGGGGGGCGGAAGTCAATAGCGAATCGAAAGACCACCACCAGCAACGAAGTAAAAGACCGCTGGAAAGCAGCCAATTATACGCGGGTCAATATCTATCTTCCGAAAGATGATGCAGCCGCCTATAAAACCAAATGCATGCAGCAAGGTTTAACATTATCTGACATCCCCAAAGAAGCCATTTACAAATTTTTAAGGGACGAGTAAGTCCCTTAAAATTAAACATACTGACTACCGTATGCATGACAGAAAATACAGGAGGAATACCACCATGACAACCTATTTTGTGAACTGCAAGAACCTCGACGAACTGAAGAAGGCATACAAAGCCGCCGCCATGAAGAACCACCCCGACAAAGGCGGAGACACCGCCACCATGCAGGCCATCAACGCCGAGTATTCCGCCCGGTTTGAAGTCCTGAAGCGCAGCCAGAACGAGCAGGCCGCCGAGGACACCACCGGCAAGACCTACGCCACCACCGAGAACGCCGCCGACTTTATCGAGATCATCAATGTGCTGCTGCATCGTCTGGGCCGCGAGTTCACTCTGCGGAGACGGTAGACGGCTTTCAAAGTTAGATACCTTCTCCGCCAGCTTGCGCCGTGCCGGAGGATAGACCGGATTGCCAATTTCCTCCCGGCTGGTGGCCGCCGACTCGATATGGAACTGTGAGGCAAGCCCTGCCTTCTTCACCAAGTCCTTCATCACGAACTCGGCCATCGGGCTGCGGCAGATATTGCCGTGGCACACAAAGAGTATTTTCTTCATCGCTCTCGCTCCCCTGAGACACTTCTTTTTCCTCAGTATAGCAGGAAAGCGTCTGTTCGTCGATAGAAGAATTTCGCCATGTCTGCGTTTTGATCGATTCCAATAATTTTGCTTTTTTCCATCCGAAACATAGTGCGGCTCGGATGTACCACGCCCGTTCTTCGCTGCTGCCGCACCTCTCTAAAGTCGCCACATTCTGCGTCCAGCCGAGACTCATCGCCAGCCGTATGATTTCAGGTGAGTCCTTGTAGACTGCGTAAAACGCCCGCATCCGGCGCAGGTTGCGGGGAGAGAAGCCCTCGGTCGCAGGGTAGGCCGCTTGCAGGTATTTCGACGCCGCGACAGCCGCTACTTTTTCGCTCCTGCCGCTGACCACACGGCCAATTTCACAGTACAATTCCATCTGTGGGAGCTGTGCCGCAATAGCGGCGTCCAGCGCGGCAAACATGGTGGTGTAATCTGTTGGCTTGCAGATATTCATTGGCTTTCTCCTTTCCGGCGCAGCTCGCCTGATCAACGCTCAAAGCAGAGAAAAGCACGGTGACCGCCGTGTTTTTCTCTGCTTTGACCTGCTTCAGATGACTCGCACGATCTGCTCCCACAGCAGAATGTGCTTTTCGTCAATGGGCCTGTTGTCGTGATAATGGCCGAACAGCCAGTAGTGGTATGAATACGGCGGCTGATCTGCTCCTGTTCCTGCCGGATACTAAGGATAGCTGTTTTTCGGCGCTTCAGTTCTTCCATCGTGGTGGAGATGGCACGGAAGCGCTCGGCGTATTCATCTGCGTTGCCATTTACCGCTTCCGCCAGAAGCATATCGAATTGTTTGCCCAACTCTGTGACCGCTCGGTCAATGTCTCCGAGGCTCATGCTCTCACCGGGGAACGGAGCCAATTCCTGCTCCATCGCATCCACGAGCTGATCCGCCAACACCTCGCGCCCCGACATGGACGCGTTGATGGCTGCCAACACCGCCTGCTGGAGCGGCAATTCGTCCAGCGTCGGAGATTCTTTGCAGTATTTCTTGCCATAATCCAATCGGCTGCTGCAGCGCCATACGGCACGTTTCTCGCCGTGCTGTGTCCACACCACTCTGCGGTACGCTGTGCCGCACTCACCGCAGAACAGCAGACCACTGAGTGCGTACTTGCCGCTGTAGCGGCTCATACCTGTGGGGGTGCTCTTTTTCGTGCCGCCGGTTTGGGCCCGGCGACGCGCCAATTCCATCTGAACCGCGTCGAACTGTTCTCGCGGGATGATGGCCTCATGGTGGTTCTGAATCAGGTACATGTGAAGCTGTCCGGTATTTCGGATGACCTGCTTGCTGATGCAGTCCCGAATGAAGGTCTTTTGGAGCAGGACGTCACCGCAGTATTTTTCATCAGAGAGGATCGTCCGCAGATTGGAGGTTGTCCATTCTGTCGTTCCTGCCGAATTCTTGAAGTGCCCGTTTCCAAGGTTTCCTTGATATTGCGCAGCGTCTGACCGGATAAGTACAGCTCATAAATTTTTCGAACAGTCTCCGCCTGCTCTGCATTGATTAGTCGCCGGTGAAACCGCTGGCTTTGAGCCGCGGCGCGGTTTCCAGAATCGCCATGTACTCCGAAGTCGTTTTGACGGTGTCGATCACCGCCTGCAATGCGTCCTGCGCACCGGGGACGTCGAAACACTCCTGCCGGTACAGCACGCTGCCCTTGCCGGAGATGCGGCAGAGACGCCCTTTTCCCCAGCAGACGGGCAGGTGGTGATTCTCGATGGGCTCTACCGTGAAACCGTTCTGCCGCAGCCGAATGGCGGTTTCTTCAAGGAAACGGAGCTGCGCGGTTCCGCTTTGATCGTTCATTGTGAAGTCCTCCTCGTAAGCAAAAAAATAAGCCGGAGCATCCTAAAAATGCTCCGGCCGGTTGATCGATTTAGTTGTGAAATGAAAAAGGGCGCCTATTTGATGGCTTCGACGAAACCAACAAACAGACGCCTGAAAGATCGTATGAAATTTTGAGGAAAAATCGCTCTATTCTGCGCCCGCAAAAAGGGCGCTTCTCAGGATTTTACCTTTGAATCTGTGAAAGGGGGAGTTCGAATCTCCCCAGTTACCAAAATAACGCGAAAATATCTTTTTTTCTGAGTGCGGAATTTGAAAGAAAAAAAGGTGGCAACCCTTTGGTATTCTAAGCGTTGCGCTTAAAATATCCGAATTGTTGCCACCTTATGGCGCGGAAGGAGGGATTTGAACCCTCGCGCCGGTTTTATCCAGCCTACTCCCTTAGCAGGGGAGCCCCTTCGGCCTCTTGGGTACTTCCGCAGGTCGATGGTGTTTTATGAAATTGGCGGAGAGAGTGGGATTCGAACCCACGGAGACTTGCGCCTCGCCGGTTTTCAAGACCGGTTCCTTAAACCACTCGGACATCTCTCCATCGGCAAAACGGCGCTTCGACTCTCAAACGCTTGACTATTCTATCATGGCTTGCACCGTTTGTCAACCCCCGGCAGGGTAGGCGGCTCAAAAATTTATGCAGGCCTGAGGGGGATTTTCTGAAAAACCGGTCAGGCAGCAGGCACGCTGCAAGACGGAGACGGGACGGATAACGGCTTCAAACGCAGCAGCCCCCGGACTCAGAGTGTCCGGGGGCTGCCGTTTTTCAGCTGTTGGCCAGATATTCGCCTTTGAGGTAGCCGGTGGCGGTCTTTCCGCCAGCGGCGGTAAAGGTCACTTCGTACCAGCCGTTTCCGGCACTTTTCACGATCTGCACCTCATCGCCGTTGTTCAGGGAGGCCAGCGGCGTACCGTTGGTGCTGGGGTCAGGCCGCACCCGCACGCCGGTGGCGGCGTTGACCACTTTGCCCTTGCCGGCCTTCAGGGTGGAGGAGGACGACGTGGTGCCGGAATTGCCGGACGGACTCGGAGTGGTGCCGGAGCCGGAAGACGTGTCCGTACCTGTGGAACTGCCGGCCTTGGTAGACAGAAACTCACCCTTCACATAGCCGTGGGTATCCTGCCCGCCGTGGCCGGAGAAGGAAATCTCATACCAGCCGCTGCCGGCGTCTTTGACCACCGTCACACTGTCGCCGTCCTTCAGGGAGGCGATGGGGGGATTGCCGGTGCTGGGATCCGGGCGGACATTCACGCCGTTGGGGGCATTCACAATGGTGGCCGCGCCGGATGCGGCGGTGTCCGTGGGGGTTGCAGGCGTTGCAGGTGTCGTGGGCGTGGTGCCCGGCTCATCGGGCATGACACCGGGATCCTCCGACCCGCCGTTGGGATTGTCGGAGGGTTCCTCCGCATTGCCCGGATCTTCCGTGCTGCCGCCCGGCTGCTGGGGGGTCACTACGCCGGGCTGGGGGGTTACCAGTTCCGTGGGCTTCTTGTCGCCGCGCAGCAGGAACATCAGCAGCCCTGCCATCAGCAGAATCAGCAGAATCAGCACCGGCGTCAGCAGGCTGAATTCCCGGCTCCGCCTGCTGCGGCGGCGTCCCCGGTCTTTCCCCTCTTTCAGAATTTCCTCTTCCTCGCAGAAGGGACAGTATTTATAGCTGTCGGAGTATTTTTCCCCGCAGTCGGGGCAGCGCTTCATCGCCATGTTGCTCCTCCTTATATCCGCAGAAGGCCGCCCGGATTCCCACGGCGCGGCCGGATGGTTTTATGCTTTACATAATACCGATTTTTCCGGATGCCGTCAAGTAGACCGCGGAGGATTTCACAGGAATTTCATACTTTTTCTTGCTTTCACGACAACGGATTACTATAATGATAGAAAAATACGTCAGGAGGTCTGCTTATGAGCGCCATCCTTATCGGCATTGCCGGCGGCACCGGCTCCGGCAAAACCACCCTCACCCGCCATCTGAAGGAGCATTTCGGCCCGGAGGTCACCGTCATCGGCCATGACAGCTACTATAAGCGGCAGGACGGCAAGACGCCGGAGGAGCGCGCCAGAGTCAATTATGACCACCCCGCCGCCTTTGATACGGATTTGCTGATTGAGCATCTGAAAGAACTGAAGGCAGGCCGCCCCATTCAGTGCCCGGTCTATTCCTATGTGGAGCATAACCGCACCGCCGAAACCCGGGAAATCCTTCCCACCAAGGTCATTATCGTGGAGGGAATCCTGATTTTCCAGAATCCCACCCTCCGGGATATGCTGGACATCAAAATCTTCGTGGAAACGGACGCAGACGTCCGGATTCTCCGCCGTGCCCTGCGGGATGTGGAGGAGCGGGGACGCACCCTGCAATCCGTAGTCACCCAGTATCTCACCACGGTGAAGCCCATGCACGAGCAGTATGTGGAGCCAAGCCGGAAGTTTGCGGACATCATCGTTCTGGAGGGCGGCCACAATCTGGTGGCGCTGGAGATGATTATGCAGCGGATTCAGAAGCATATCGACGAGTCCTGACTGCCTGCTTTTCCGGAGGAACCGGGACGGAATTGAGAAATTACATGGGGGACTGCCCGAAAGGCAGTCCCCCATGCTTTTGCGCGCATTTGAAGAAACCGGAATGTAACGGAAAGCCCCGGCTCTGTCAGAAAACAGAGCCGGGGCTTTGAAACGGAGGGGATTCGTTATTTGGAAGCGGTCTGACTGACGAAGCGAACCAGAATCACCGCCGTCTGTGCACGGGTGGCAGTTCCCTTGGGAGAGAGGGTGGAGGCGGAGGTGCCGCTCAGAACACCGCTGCCTGCGGCCCACTGCATGGCGGGCACCGCGTAGGCGGCAATGCTCTCCGCGTCCTGATAACTCAGAATGTTGGTATCCTCGCCCACGCTGACATCCGCACCGGCGCTCTTGGCATAGCGATAGAGGATGGCGGCCAGCTGCTCCCGGGTGATGACCTGGTTGGGGGCGAAGGTGCCGTCGGCGTAGCCGGTTACGATTTCCTGACCGGCGGCCCAGCTGACGGCGTTGGCATAATAAGCGTCGGAAGCCACGTCGGAGAAGGAGGCGGCGGAGGTGACGGCGGGGCTGCCGGCCATTCGGTACAGGATAGCGGCGGCCTGTCCCCGGGTCAGGGTGCCGTTGGGGGAGAAGGTGGTGCCGGAGGTGCCGCCCATGACGCCGTCGGCGTAGACCTGCGCCACCTCACTGAAGCACCAGTCGGTCTTTTTCACGTCGGTGAAGGGGAGGGTGGTGCTGAGGGTCTTCATCATTTCCTCCACAACGGAGGCGGAGGTGTTGGAGGCTTCGGTGTAGTTGAAGGCATAGGTATCGCGGGCAATGCCGTCGGCCTTGTCGCTCATGCAGCGGATGACGGTGCAGGGCACGCCGAACTGGTCACAGACCCGGGCCACAGAGGCGCCCTCCATCTCGCAGGCCAGCGCATTGAATTTATCCTGAAGGAGCTTTACATAGGATTCGCTGGAAACGAACTGGTCGCCGGTGGCAATAACGCCCTGATGCACTCTTGCGGAGCCAAGCACGTCCCGGGCGGCGTTGCAGGCAATCTGGGACAGTTCCGCGTCTACGGGAATCATGCCGGTTTCCTGATTGCTGCCGGCCTCGCCGTTCCAGACAAAGCCGTCGTTGGTTTCCGTGCCGTAGTCATGCTGCACCAGCGCGGTGCCGATGACCATATCCATGACGTTGACATCGTCGCCTACGCCGCCGGCAATGCCGGTGAACACGACGCCCTTGACGGTGAAGTTATTCAGCAGAGCGGCAGTATAGGCGGAGGAGAGCACCTTGCCCACACCGGCCTGCACCATGACTACGTTCTCACCGTTGAGGGTGCCCACATAGAAGGTCTTGCCGCCGATAACGGTTTCCTTCTGGATGTCGGCGGCGTTTACCAGCGCCTGCAGTTCCACACTCATGGCGCTGATGATGGCGGTACGGGGGGTGGTGTCCTTCTGGGCGGTATCCTCAGCGGCAGGGAGGGAAACCTTCTTTTCGGAAATGGTGCGGAGCATCGCCTCCACAACGGAAGCGGAGGTGTTGGAGGCCTGGGTGTAGTTGAAAGCGTAGGTGTCGTGGGCAATGCCGTCGGCCTTGTCACTCATGCAGCGGATGACGGCGCAGGGGACGCCGAACTGGTCGGCCACCCGGGCTACGGCGGCGCCCTCCATCTCACAGGCCAGGGCATTGAACTTTTCCTGCAGGAGTTTTACATAGGACTCGCTGGAGATAAACTGGTCACCGGTGGCAATGACGCCCTGATGCACCTTGGAAGCCCCCAGGACTTCGCAGGCGGCGTCATAAGCAATGGAAGAGAGGGCAGAATCCACGGGAATCATGCCGGTTTCCGGATCGCTGCCGGCTTTGCCGTTCCAGACAAGGCCGTCGTTGGTTTCCGTGCCGTAGTCGTGCTGCACCAGCGCGGTGCCGATGACCATGTCCATGACGTTGACCTCATCGCCCACGCCGCCGGCAATGCCGGTGAAGACGATGCCGCCTACATGGTAGGTGTCAATCAGGGTTTCCGCGCAGGAGGCGGCCAGCACCTTGCCGATGCCGCCCTTTACCAGCACCACGTCGGTGCCGTTGAGGGTACCCACATAAAAGGTATTACCTGACACCTCTTCAGTACGGGTAATGTCGGCGGCCTTCACCAGAGCGTCCAGTTCCACGCTCATGGCGCTGATGATGCCTACAGGCCCGTCGCTTTTGGCGGAGTCGCTGGAAGAACTGCCCGCAGCGGCGGCGGGAATGCACAGCGATACGGTCAGGGCCAGCAGTAAAAACAGGGAAGCGGTCTTTTTCAAAAGTCGGTTCATGCGTTTTCTCCCTTCAAATGAAAGATGATACCTTTATTCTATCCGTACCCCATTTCATCCGCAATGGGCGCAAGGGAGAATCTGTGAAACGTTCACAAAATTTATTTGTGGTCTTTGCCCTATATGATTTCCTTATGGCTGCAATTATAAAACCTGCCTGTGGGGAAACAGGCGCCGCTTGCGCCGGGGCAGGGAATGGGGTATACTGTCGGAAGAGACTGATGCAGGAGGGACTGCCATGAAAATTCTTGTGCTTTCGGATTCCCACGGGGAACTTTCCGGGATGGAAACGGCGGTGGAGCGGGAACAGCCCCGGATGATTCTCCATCTGGGGGACTGCTGGCGGGACGCGGAGCGTCTGGCGGCGCAGTATCCGGACATCCCCATGGAGCACGTTCCCGGCAACTGCGACTGCCGGCCGGAAGAGCCGCCGGAAAAGCTGCTGTTTCTGGAGGATTGCCGCATCCTGATTTGCCACGGCCACACCTGCGGGGTCAAAACCTCCCTGCTGGCGGCGGGACTGCGGGCGGAGCAGGAGAATCTGGACGCCTTCCTGTTCGGCCATACCCACAAGCCGCTGGTGGATCGCCGGGGAAAGACCCTGTTCCTGAATCCCGGCTCCATCGGCAGGGGCGTGCGCCCCACCTACGCCGTGCTGACGGCGGAGCAGGGGAAAATTGACGGCCATACGGTATTTCTGGAGGAAAAGATATAAAGGGCGGCAATACAGAACATCCTGCAATAAGAACACCTTATAAAAGGATACTGATATTCTAATTTTACAAAGGTCAACCTATCTGATACAATAAAAATGCTGTGCGCCGGAAGAAGCCGGAACACGGCGGGCATGAACGAAAAAAGAGCCGCCATACGGCGGCAGAATGGAGTTTATTATGAGCCGCATGGTCGGTACCGTTTCCCGGGGCATCCGCGCCCCCATTATCCGCAGCGGCGACGATCTGGTGGAGATCGTCACCAAATCCGTGCTGGAGGCCGCCGCCCAGCCGGAGGACGGCTTCTCTGTCCGCGACCGGGACGTGGTGGCCATGACCGAGGCCATTGTGGCCCGGGCACAGGGCAACTATGCCTCCACGGAGGACATTGCCGCCGACGTCAAGGCCAAGCTGGGCGGTGAAACCGTGGGTGTGATTTTCCCCATCCTCAGCCGCAACCGCTTTGCCGTCTGCCTGCGGGGCATTGCCAAAGGGGCGAAAAAAATCGTCCTGATGCTCAGCTATCCCTCCGACGAGGTAGGCAACCACCTGATTGACCCCGACGTCATGGATGAAAAGGGTGTGGATCCCTACCGGGATGTGCTGACGTTGGAAAAGTACCGGGAACTGTTCGGCTATACGGTGCATCCCTTTACCGGCGTGGACTATGTGGCCTACTATATGGATCTGATTCAGGAGTGCGGCGCGGAGGCGGAGGTGATTTTCGCCAACGACGCCAAGGCCATCCTGCCCTATACGAAGAACGTTATCAACTGCGACATCCACACCCGGAAGCGCACCAAGCGCCGCCTGCTGGCCGCCGGCGCGGAAAAGGTCTTCTCTCTGGACGAGATCATGACGGCACCTGTCAACGGCAGCGGCTATAACGAGAAGTACGGCCTGCTGGGCACCAACAAGGCCACGGAGGACACGGTGAAGCTGTTCCCCCGGGATTGTCAGGATCTGGTGGAGGCCATTGCCAAAAAGCTGTATGACGCCACCGGCAAGCGCGTGGAGGTCATGGTCTACGGCGACGGCGCCTTCAAGGATCCGGTGGGCAAAATCTGGGAACTGGCGGACCCTGTGGTTTCCCCGGCCTATACCTCCGGACTGGTAGGCACCCCCAATGAGCTGAAGCTGAAGTATCTGGCGGACAACGACTTCGCCGGGCTGGACGGCGAGGCGCTGCGTAAGGCCATCAAGGATCGCATCGCCGCCAAGGACGGCAGTTCTCTGGTGGGCAATATGGTGTCCGAGGGCACCACCCCCCGCCGCCTGACAGATCTCATCGGCTCCCTGTGCGACCTGACCTCCGGCTCCGGCGACAAGGGCACCCCCATTGTCTACATTCAGGGCTATTTCGACAACTACACCAACGAATAACGCGGAAACCGCGGAATCAGACAGCCCCACCTGCAATGCAGGTGGGGCTCCAGCGTGTCGAAAAAGTCTTTTCGCCCCGCTGAACCAGTTTTCAGAACTTTATAAAAGTTCTGAAAACTTAGGATTTGAATGGCGCAGGACACCCCTCTTGGGTTTCCCGCGCACACCCTTCCTTACCGTTGCGGAAAACCCACCACTTTATCGACAGCCTCAGCCCCACCTGCAATGCAGGTGGGGCTGCTGTTTTTTCGGAAGCCTGAACTTCAGGCGCGGCCGGCGGGGAGCCGCCCGAACCGTCTGGTCATGGCGCGGATCCGCTCCGCCAGCGCGTCGGTCAGCAGCCCCGGCGTTAGCCGCCACTGCCAGTTGCCCTCCGCCGTGCCGGGAATGTTGATGCGGCTGTCCGCCCCCAGTTCCAGATAGTCCTGCAGCTGCGCCATAAACAGCTCCGCCACGGAGCCCATACCGCCCCGCAGAAGCCCCCATACGGGGCCTTCCTCTTCGTTCAGCCCCAGATATGCCTGCGCCATGGCAAGTTCCTTCGGCTCCGCCTCCGTCAGCCACGCCGCCAGCGGCGCGTTGTCGTGGGTGCCGGTGTAGCACACGCAGCCCGGCACATGGTTGTGGGGCAGGTAGGCCCCCTCGCCCTCCGGGTCAAAGGCAAATTCCAGTACCTTCATGCCCGGCAGCCCCGCCGCGTCCCGGAGGGCGTGCACCTCCGGGGTCAGCTGTCCCAGATCCTCGGCGATCAGCTGGATGTCCGGGAACCAGCCGGTGAGCACCCGCAGGAGATCCATGCCCGGCCCCGGCTGCCAATGGCCTGTCCGGGCGGTGGCGGCTCCGTAAGGCACCGCCCAGTACCGCTCAAAGCCCCGGAAGTGATCCAGCCGCAGCAGGTCGTACAGCCGCCGGGCACCGTCGATCCGGCGAATCCACCAGCCGAAGCCATCCGCCTTCATGGCCTCCCAGTTGTACAGGGGATTCCCCCACAGCTGCCCGTCAACGGCAAAGTAATCCGGCGGCACGCCTGCCACCGCTTTGGGGCACAGATTTTCGTCCAGCAGGAAGCTGCCCGGATCCGCCCACACGTCTGCGGAGTCCATGGCCACATAGATGGGAAGATCCCCGAGGATGCCCACCCCCTGCCTGACGGCATAGCGGCGCAGCGCATCCCACTGTCGGAAAAACAGGAATTGAAGATAAGTAAACAGCCGGATGTCCGCTGCCAGTTCTTTCTCATACCGTGCCACGGCCTCCGGACGGCGGCGCCGGATGTCCTCCGGCCACGATGTCCAGGGTTCCCCGTGGAAATGGCGCTTCAGCGCCATGAACAGGGCATAGTCCGGCAGCCAGCCGCGATTTTCGTGGGAAAAGCGCTCCACCGCCTGCCTGCCCCGGGCCCAGCCCCGGAGGCAGGCTGACTCCAGCAGCGTCAGGCGGTTCTGATACAGGGCACCGTAGTCCACCTGGCCGCGATCCGCCCCCCAGAACAGTCCATCCAGTTCCCGCTGCTCCAGCAGGCCGTCTTCCCGCAGAAGTTCCAGGTCGATGAGGTAGGGATTCCCCGCATAGGCGGAGAAACTCTGATAGGGAGAATTGCCGTAGCCGGTGGGGCCTACCGGCAGAATCTGCCACCAGGACTGCCCGGCCTTTTTCAGAAAATCCACAAAATCCCGGGCTGCCTGCCCCAGTGTGCCGATGCCGTAGGGGGACGGCAGGGAGAAAACGGGCATCAGAATCCCGCTGCTGCGCTGCATGGTCATCATCCGTTCCGCCGCCCTGCCCGGCTGCGCGTATTGAGAACCCGGGTCTTTCCGCTCCGGATTCCGGAGCACAGGAACGGGCAGGGAGCCGTTCCCCGGGATTCCATCTGCTATCATAAAACGATTCCGGACAAAAAACAAGAGGCCGCCGGAGCGGCCTTTGTCAGGGAATCCCATATCCGCCGGAGACGGGGTCCAGAAACAGTCCGATATGGGGCGGGCGGAACGTCCACAGGACAAAGAGAAACGCCAGCCCCCACAGCCATAAGACCCCTGCCGCCTGCTGCTTTCCGCCCCAGAGCCGCCGCCTGCCACGGAGGCGGGCGTCCAGACGGAAGGTGAGGGCGGCGGAGAGATAGAAGATGGCGATATCCACTCCCAGCACATGAAAGCCCAGAATGCCGGAGTAAGTATAGTACAGCGCGGGAATGGCCGCCAGCCCTGCCGTTACGCCCAAGGCACGGGCCGCCGGGACGGCGCCGCCCTGCATCCGCTCCACGGCCAGCTGAATGACGGTGCATCCCATGGCGGGGAAAAACAGCAGCTTCATGTGCTCCCAGACGGACTCGTTGACCGGGCAGAAGGCGCCCACCAGCGGGCTGCTGCCGCTCCATGCGTACAGAAAGTGCGCCGCCGTCCCCAGCACCGTCGTTGCCAGAAAGCCTGCCAGACACCGGAAATCCCTTCGCCTGCCCACACTGCACCTCCCCCTGGAACGGAAAACCGCCTTGGGGCGGCTTTCGCAAAACAGAACCGCAGCCACAGGCTGCGGTCTATTTTATGTGCTTTTTCCGGGACTTATGCGTCAGGCAAATACCGCCTGAATCAGGAACATATACAGCGCCGTGCCGCCGGCGATGGACAGCAGCACGTTTTTCTTCCACAGGTGCAGCCCCGCTACGGCGGCGGCGGCCAGCAGTTCCGGGACTCCGTGACTGCCGGAGAGCCAGGTGACGCCCTTGAAGCAGTACACCACCAGCAGCCCCATCATGGCGGGAGGCAGCACCTTCCCCAGATACAGCACCACCCGGGGAGCCGGCTTGTTTTCCGGGAACAGCAGGAAGGGAATCCAGCGGGTAATCTGGGTGCCCAGAGACACCACCAGAATGGTAATCAGAGTCTGAACCGGTGTCAGGTGCATAAGCGTTTCCTCCCTCCCAGCAGAACCGCCAGAATCAGAATCATGGCGGGAATCACCAGATTGTCCGCGTCAAAGACCCAGAGGCTTGCCGCCGTGCACACCAGCCCGATGACGCCGGCGGGGCGGTTCTCCTTTTTCTTCCACTGCTCCAGAAACAGCACCACAAACAACGCCGTCAGGGCGAAGTCCATGCCTGCGCTGTCAAAGGGAAGCACGCTGCCCAGCAGATTGCCCAGAGCGGAGCCGGTGAGCCAGTAGAGGTAGTCCAGCAGCGTAATCCAGAAATAGAAATACCGCCGCTCCGTTCCGGCAGGCGGCTCCAGCGTGGATACCAGAGAAAAGGTTTCGTCCGTCAGGCCGAAAATCAGGAAGGGGCGAACCCACCCGGTGCCCTTGTATTTTTCCAGAATGGACAGGCCGTAAAAGCAGTGCCGGGCGTTGACAAGAATGGACATGACCAGCGCCTGCACCGGGTCGAAGGCCGCAGTCAGCAGAGTCACCGTCAGAAATTCCATGCTGCCGGCATAGCAGATGACGCTGAGAAACAGCGCCCAGCCAAGGCCGTACCCGGCGGTGCGCATCAGCACGCCGTAGGCAAAGCCCAGACAGAGATACCCCGTCAGCACCGGGACGGTGGCGGGAAAAGCAGCCCGCAGGGCGGAGGGCTGCACCGTTGTATTTTTCATTGATTGCAGTGTCTGTTCCATGATTTCACCTTGTGTCCGGAATCTCGTCCGCCGTCTTTGCAGGGGGCGGTGTCTGTGAGAGTATACCCCCGGGAAATTCCCCTGTCAAGACGTAAAAAAAAGAGCCGACCGGCTCTTTTTTTTACGATAACGCCACGATTTACATCTTTTCCGGCGCATCTACGCCGATGAGGGCCAGCCCGTTTTTCAGCACGATGCGGGTGTCGTCCGCCAGCTTCAGCCGGGCGGCTGCCACTTCGGGAGCCTCTCCCCGGATGCGGCAGGCGGTGTAGAAACGGTGGAAGCAGCCTGCCAGTTCCTGCAGGCAGCGGTTGATGTGGCTGGGGTCGTAGTCCCGGGCTGCCAGCTTGATTTCCTCGCAGTACTGGGCCAGCTGCTTGATAAGAGCCTTTTCCGCCTCGCCGGACAACAGGCTCATGTCGGCATGGGCCGGCACGGCGACGCCGTCGGCTTCCAGCGCCCGCAGCAGGGAGCAGATTCGGGCGTGGGCATACTCCACATAGTAGATGGGATTCTCGCTGTCCTCCCGGACGGCCAGTCCCAGATCAAATTCCATCTGGGTGTCGGGCTTGGCGTTGAAATACCAACGGGCGGCGTCTACGCTGACCTCGTCCAGCAGGTCGTGGAGGGAGATGGCCTTGCCGGTGCGCTTGCTCATGCGCACCACCTCGCCGTCCCGCAGCAGCTTTACCAGCTGCATCAGGACAATGTCCAGCCGCTCTGAGCCGTTGAGATCCAGCGCGTCCAGCGCCCCCTTCAGCCGGGCCACATGGCCGTGGTGATCCGCGCCCCAGATATTGATGACCCGGTCAAAGCCCCGGACGGCGAACTTGTTGCGGTGATAGGCAATGTCGGCGGCAAAGTAGGTGTAGAATCCGTTGGCCCGGCGGAGTACGTCGTCCTTGAGATCCAGCTTTTCGATGTCCTTCTCCTTTTTGCCCTGCTTACGGAAGTGATCCCGGAGAATGTCGGCGGTTTTCAGCCACAGGGCGCCGTCCTTTTCATACGTCCAGCCCTTTAATGTCAGCAGTTCCACGGTTTCCGCCACATAGCCGCTCTCATGGAGGGAGGACTCATAGAACCAGTTGTCATAGTGGATTTTATAGCGTTCCAGATCCGCCTTCATCCGGGGCAGGTTCACGGACAGGCCATACTGCGCCAGCGTGTCCTGCCGCTCCTTTTCGGAAGCCTTCAGCAGAGCGTCGCCGTGTTCATCGTAATAGGCCTTTGCCAGCTCCCTGATGTCCTCTCCCTGATAGCCGTCCTCCGGGAAGGCGATGGAGTCCTCTCCGTGAATCAGCTGGAGATAGCGCACCTCAATGGAGCGGGCAAACTTGTCAATCTGGTGCCCGGCGTCGTTGACGTAGAACTCCCGGGTCACGTCGGCGCCGCAGGCGGTGAGGACGGAGGCCAGTGTGTCCCCCAGCACGCCGCCCCGGGCGTTGCCCATGTGCATGGGGCCGGTGGGGTTGGCGGAGACGAACTCCACCATAATCTTCTGCCCCGTCAGGCTGTCATTGGTGCCGTAAGCGTCCCCTTCCGTCTCCACGGCGTCCATCACCCCAGCGTACCAGGCATCCCCCAGCCGGAAATTCAGGAAGCCGGGGCCTGCGATTTCTGCGGAGATAAAGTAGGAACCCGTCAGATCCATGTGATCCAGCAGTGCCTGAGCAATCACCCGGGGGGGCTTCCCCAGCGCCTTGGCCGCCGCCAGAGCGAAGGTGGTGGTATAGTCGCCGTTGGCGGTGTCCTTGGGAATTTCCACCGGCGCGGTCTTCACCTCCGCCTCCGGCAGGGTGCCGTCGGCTGCCGCCGCCCGGTAGGCGGCCATGGCCAGTGCCGCCGCCTGTTCTTTCGCGTTTTGGATCATGTTCGTCATATCGTCAAACCCTCTCTTTTGGTTCAGATTTTTGAGATTACTTTCTGCGTACCCGGATTTTGAAGCAGTTCCTGCCGGTGACGGCGTGCTCCACGGCGATGGAGTAGCGGATTTCCATAATGCCGCCCCGCTCCGTCAGGTTGTGCCGCAGGCGGCTGGTCTGGATGTCCACCGCCAGGTCGCCGAAGGGCGTTTCATACAGGGAGGTGTGCTGCCGCCCCTCCTCAAAGACCATCTGGGAACTGACGCTGCCGCTGCGCCGCAGAATCACCCGGCTGCCGCCGATTTCAAAGGTGGTCAGGGTGCCTTCCATGCCGGTGAGCGCCGTTTCCTGATAGCTGATGCGCAGGCCGTCCTCCGTCTGCTCCAGCGTTCCCTCGGTCATCAGTTCCGTGGCATCCGGATCCACGCCGTCATAATACTGTTCTCCCCGGACGGAGATGACCACCGGGATTTTTTCCATTTCAATACTGCTCAATGTCAATCCTCTCCGCACCGTGACAAAGGGCTTCCCCAAGGAAAACCGAGGCGATGCGCTCAAAATCCTCCGGCCGGTCGCTGACGTAGAAGTCCACGCCGCCCTCCCGTTCTGCGTCTGCCAGCAGTTCCTCCGCTTTCAGCAGCCCCTTGAGTTCAAAGGCGGATTCCTCCCCGGCGGAAACCAGCGCCACCTCCGGCCCCATGATGTCCCGGATGACGTCCGCCAGCAGCGGGTAATGGGTGCAGCCCAGAATCAGGGTGTCCACCCCTGCCGCCTGCAGCGGCTCCAGATATTCCCGGGCCACGGTTTCAATCACCACGTCTCCCCGGCGGAAGCGGCCGTTTTCCACCAGAGGCACAAACAGCGGGCAGGGCTTGCCGATAATCTCCGCCTCCGGCTTCAGCCGCCGCAGGGCGGCTTCGTAGGCGCCGGAGCGGATGGAGGCCAGCGTGGCGATGATGCCGATTTTGCCGTTTTTGGTCACCGCCGCCGCCCGGCGGCAGGCAGGCTCCACCACGCCTACCACAGGCAGGTCATTTTCCGCCTGCAGCGGCTCCAGCGAGGTGGTGGACACGGTGCCGCAGGCGATGACAATGGCTTTCGGACGGAAGGTGCGCAGGAACCGGACATCCTGCCGGGCATACTTCAGCAGGGTTTCCCGGGAGCGGTCGCCGTAGGGCACCCGGGCGGTGTCGCCGAAATAAATCAGCCGCTCCCCCGGCAGAATCTGCCGCAGTGCCTTCACTGCCGTCAGCCCGCCGAGGCCGGAATCAAATACGCCGATGGGACGGCTGTCCATACTGCCCACTCCTTTCAAAGCCTGTTCACTCAGAATCTATATTATACAATAGCCTTGTCCGCTTCGCAAGTGTCCCCTGCGGTTTTTGTGGAGGATTGTGCGCAGGAACATCCTGGACAGGGGAAAATATGAAGGAGGAAACACGGCAAAATGGAATCCGGGAAAAAACAGTTGAAAAGCGCAGCGCATTCCGGTAAACTGTAGTTATTCCGGAAAGGGGAGGGACGGCCATGGAACTGAGCATCGACGCCGGCCGCTGCATCGGCTGCGGTATGTGCGCTGCCGCAGTGCCGGAGGTGTTCCGTGTGGTGGATCATGTGTCCACAGTGCTGGCTGAGCCGGCACCGTCACGGGTCTTCCGGGTGATGGACGCCGCCAACGGATGTCCGGTGAATGCCATCCAAATCCGGCAGGGCAAAATAATGTTTTAGAAATTTTGGTAAAACACTTGACAATTACCCCCTCTTTCTGCTATAGTAGTTCGTGCCTGTTCAAGGTGTTTATGGCGGCGTAGCTCAGTTGGCTAGAGCATTCGGTTCATACCCGGAGTGTCACTGGTTCGAATCCAGTCGCCGCTACCAGATCCATGAAGCGTTGCAGACGCTTCATGGATGCCTCTGGCCCGTTGGTCAAGTGGTTAAGACACGGCCCTTTCACGGCTGTAACATGGGTTCGAATCCCGTACGGGTCACCAACCTATCAGACGTCGTGAGTGGCGTCTGATAGGCCAACTAAAAAATGGAGGCTTAGCTCAGCTGGTTAGAGCGCATGCTTCACACGCATGAGGCCACTGGTTCGAGTCCAGTAGTCTCCACCAAAAATCACCGGAATCGCTTGATTCCGGTGATTTTCTTTCGTGATCCGCAACTTTTTTGGATGCTTAATTTTCGCCGTTTCTTCAAGACTCACACGCTGACCCACACGGGGAAAGGCGCGGAAAGTACCGGACAGGGCCAGACAGGAATTTT
>CAKUBJ010000033.1 GCA_934636905.1 uncultured Dysosmobacter sp.
ACCAACTGCCAGGCCGAGATGAAGAAGGCTGTGGAGTGCGGTTACTGGAACCTGTTCCGCTTCAACCCCGCTCTGGAAACCGGCAAGTTCACCGTGGACTCCAAGGAGCCCAAGGAAGAGGAGTATCGCGGCTTCCTGATGAACGAGGCCCGTTACAGCCGTCTGACCCGCGAGTTCCCCGACCGCGCCGAGAACCTGTTCCAGCGCAACGAGGAGGTCGCCATGGATCGCTATCAGCACCTGCTGAAGCTGAAGGCCATGTACGACGAGAAGTAATTCTCCTCCGGATAAAACATCAGAACAGACAGGGAGCACGGCGTATGCCGTGCTCCCTGTGCGTTTGCTGTCGATAAAATGAAAGGCTTTTTGCGGCGGTAAGGAAGAGCAGCCATAAGCGGCTTTTGGCGCTGACAGCTGACGCATACCCCCTACGGGTAAAGGGCGCGCACAGGAACCCTGCCGGCAGTCGGTGGGAACTTTTCCGGCTGTGGAAACCATCGGCTCTGCCGGTGGAGTGCCCTGTAAAAAAGCGGCGGATTCGCGTATCGAGGGGGAAGCAGGCTGCCGTTTCCGGATTGGCGCGCAGAAAGGCGCGGCGCAGAATGCGCCGCGCCTCAGCGTGTCGAAAAAGTCTTTTCGCCCCGCTGAGTCAGTTTTCAGAACTTTATAAAGTTCTGAAAACTATAGATTTTAATGGCGCAGGACACCCTTCTTGGGTTTCCCGCGCACACCCTTCCTTACCGCCGCAGAAAACTCACCACTTTATCGACAGTCTCAGGCGCGGCGCAGAATGCGCCGCGCCTTTTCCAATGCCCCAATATCGGGCGGATGCTCAGCCCCGGCAGCGGGCTTTCAGCTGCTCCGCCGTAATGACCCAGCCCCGGGTCATATAGTCGTCTGCCGGAATTTCCGGGCAGGGCTGCCCGCGATGCGCATAGAGCACCTGCACCATGACCTTCAGCATGGCGGGATTTTTCACCAGAAGAGGGCCGGTCAACTGGCTGGCAAAGACACTGCCGCTGTGATAGCCCTCCGGGCCGCAGGGGCCTTCATTGCCGTGCCCCATGTCCATGGAGGTGATAAGGGGAGTTTCCACGCCGGTGATAACGGAGCAGCGATTGACAAAGCCTACCACGGCGTCCTCATAGAGGTCTGTATGACCGTAGACGTCCTCCACGAACCGCTTCTTATTCTGAAGGGAGGTGAAGTCCGCCAGCCCCAGACCTCCGTATACTTTCCCGCCGTCGTCGGTAATGGACTTGCCCAGCAGTTCCATGGAATTGCCGGCAAACAGCATGGGCACGCCCTGCCGTGCCGCGTCCTTCACTGCCGCGCCGTACCGGGCAAAATCCGCCAGAGCGGCTTTCTGGGCACGCTCCGTGCCGGCGCCCATATAGAGGAAATCGGCGTGGGAGAGGTCGGCGTCCCCGCCGGGCAGCACCCTCTCCACGGTGACGGTATTGCCCATGGCCTCCAGCGTCCGCTTCAGGATGGACACATTGGCATAGCTGCCGTACAGGCTCATGAGATCCGGATAGAAATGCAGGATTTTGATTTCCATGACTCAGCCCTCCTTTTTAACGTCCGGCAGGTTCAGCAGCTTGTCCCGGTCGGAGAAGCAGGTGACCACATACAAATCCTCGCTGCCGCTGTCCCTGAGGGCGGCTGCCGCATCGGGAATGCCGGGGATGACTTCCCAGTTCTGTATGCCGGTGAAGGTGAAGCGTTCCGCCAGATCGTTGCAGTACAGGCCGGAGAGAATGACCCGCTTCACATGGGGGGCATTCAGCTGGTCAAAGTCGATGTCCCACAGCCAGCTGGTTTCGCTGGTGAAATACTTCCGGGACACGGCGTCCACAATGATGAGCACGGCGCAGTCCTGCTGCGTGGAGGAAATATAGCGGAGGTTGGTGTCGTAGGCGATGGAGTTTTCGTGCTTGCTGGTGAGGAGGGTGCCGTGGTGCTGCCCCAAGGTGAAGGTCTGCATCCGGCCGTTTTTCAGGATATAGCTGCTGAGGGTGGATGCAATGGCAGCGCCCTCCACGCCGCATTCCCGGCAGGCGGCGTAGGCCGCCAGAATGTTGTAGACGTTGTAAATGCTGCGGAAGGCCAGGGACACGGGATATTGGCCGTCCAGCACCAGCCGGCCGTTTTGCAGATCCAGTTCCGTGGCGGCGTAATCCGGGGCAGGGCGGGCGTGGCCGCATCTGGTGCAGCGGTAGGCGCCGATGTGGTTGTAGTGGACGTAGTCGTATTCCATGGGGGCGTGGCACACCGGGCAGTAGGCGCCGTCGTGATACATCCCCGTAGGGGCATCCGTATCCGTGGCACAGCGGTTCAGGCCAAACCACTTTACCTTTTCATGGCCGACGGCAAAGCAGCTGGACAGGGGGTCGTCCCCGTTAAGGAGCAGCTCCGTGTCGGGATGGATGGCGGGGAGGATGGCGTCAAAGACACTTTCCGGGTGGCCGTTCCGGGTCAGCTGATCCCGGTAGAGATTGGTGATGACAAACTCCGTGGGGTGGAAGTATTTGAAGCTGTGGGCGGCGTAACGCTCGTCGCTTTCCAGCAGCAGCACGTCGGCGTTGACCCTGCCTCCCAGAGTGGCGTGGGTCAGGATCAGGGTGGTGACGCCCTCCACCTGATTGGAGCCTTCCGCGTTGTAAATGACGTGTTTTCCCTGCCCGCGCAGCACAGTGGCAATCATCTCCACCGTGGAGGTCTTTCCGTTGGAACCGGTGACGGCGATGATGTGAGGAGGCAGCTGCACCCGTCTGAGGATGTCGGGGCAGATTTTCAGAGCAAACTTGCCGGGCATGGAACTGCCCTTGCCCACCAGCCTGCCCACAAAGCGTCCCAGCTTGCAGACCACGATTGCTAAGAACTTTCGCATGGTAAATCCTTCTTTCAGCGTTTGTTTTCCAGCCAGATCATCAGCGCCGTCAGGTCGGCGGGGCTGACGCCGGAGATGCGGGACGCCTGTCCCAGATCCATGGGCCGCACGGCGGAGAGTTTTTCCCGGGCTTCCAGCCGCAGACCCTGAATGGCGTTGTAGTCCGTGTCCGGAGGCAGCTTGTGACTCTCCACCCGTTTGAACTCCGCCACCTGCTGCAGCTGGCGCCTGATATAGCCCTCGTATTTCACAGAGATTTCGATTTCCTCCGCAAGGTCGGCGGACAGGGGAGGACGATGGGGGTCAAAGGGCGCCAGCTCCGGGTAATGAAGCTGAGGCCGCTTCAGCAGGGACAGCAGGGAACAGCCGTCCGGGGCGTCGGCGGTGCCGTGTTCCGCCAGGAAGGCCGTCAGCGCCGGGGAGGGAGTCACCCCGGTGTGTTCCAGCCGCTTGATTTCCTTTTCAATAGCATCGTACTTTTCCTCCACTGCCCGGAGCCGTTCCTCCGGCACCAGACCAATTTCATAGCCCCGGCGGGTCAGCCGCCGGTCGGCGTTGTCCTGCCGCAGCACCAGCCGGTACTCACTGCGGGAGGTCATGATGCGGTACGGCTCGTTGGTGCCCTTGGTCACCAAATCGTCAATGAGGGTGCCAATGTAGCTTTCCGAACGGGAGAGGATGAAGGGGGATTCTCCTTTCAGCTTCCGGGCGGCGTTGACGCCGGCCACGAAGCCCTGCACCGCCGCCTCCTCATAGCCGGAGGAGCCATTGAACTGCCCGGCGCCGTACAGGCCGGACACCTGCTTGGTTTCCAGCGTAGGCAGCAGCGCCAGCGGGTCGATGCAGTCGTATTCGATGGCGTAAGCCGGACGGGTCATGACGGCACGCCGCAGTCCCGGCACACTGTGGAGCATCTGCACCTGCACCTCCTCCGGCATGGAGGAAGAGAAGCCCTGAATGTACAACTCCTCCGTATTCAGCCCCATAGGCTCCACAAACAGCTGGTGCCGGAGTTTGTCCGGAAAGCGGACGATTTTTGTTTCAAAGGAGGGACAGTATCGGGGGCCGATGCCCTCAATGAGGCCGGAGTACATGGGAGCGCGGTGGAGATTTTCCTGTACGATGCGCCGGGTTTCCTCCGTAGTCCAGGTGAGCCAGCAGACCGCCTGATTGCAGGGGGGATTTTTTGTGGAGTAGGAGAAGGGCACGGGGATTTCATCCCCCGGCTGGACTTCCATTTCGTCGAAGTCCACCGTCCGGGCGTTGACCCGGGGCGGGGTGCCGGTTTTGAACCGCCGCAGAGGCAGCCCCAGCTTCCGGAGGGAGTCCGTCAGCGGCCCGGCGGCGTGCATCCCGTCGGGGCCGGAGTCCTCCACGCAGGTGCCGATGATGGTGCGGCCCTTCAGGTAGGTGCCGGTGGCCAGAATCACTGCCTTTACCCCATACACCGCGCCGGTGGAGAGCACCACCTCCGACACCGCGCCCTGCTCCGTCCGCACCTCCACCACCTGCCCCTGCCGCACCGTCAGATGCGGCTGGCTTTCCAGCGTGTGCTTCATCCGCTCCTGATACCTCCGGCGGTCAGCCTGAGCACGGAGGCTCCAGACGGCGGGGCCTTTCCGCAGATTCAGCAGGCGGTACTGGATGCAGCATTCGTCGGCGGCTTTGGCCATTTCGCCCCCCAGGGCGTCCAGTTCCCGCACCAGATGGCCTTTCCCAGTGCCGCCGATGGCGGGGTTGCAGGGCATATTGCCCACGGCGTCCAGATTGATGGTAAAGACAATGGTTTCCAGCCCAAGACGGGCGGCAGCCAGCGCCGCCTCGATGCCGGCGTGGCCGGCGCCGATGACGGCAATCTCAAATTGTCCGGCAGAAAAAGTTTCCATAGCGTTATCCTTTTTTCAGGGTGATGACCGCGACCTGCGGCCGGTTGAACAGGCGGAAGGCCCAGCGGGGGGAGTTGCCCAGTCCTCGGGAGACGAATACGTCCGCCCCCTGACAGTCCTCGTCGGTACAGCGGTAGAACCCGCTGGTGAAGGAGGGGAACAGGTGCAGGTTGGTGTCCACCAGCCCGTCGGTAAAGGGCAGGCGCCAGATGCCGCCGTGGGCGTGTCCGCTGAAGGTGAGGTTCGCCCCCAGACGGCAGTACCGGCCGTTGAAGAGGTTGTTCCGGTGGGCCAGCAGCAGCCAGAAAGGGTCGTCACAGGCACCGTACAGTTCCCTTGCCAGCGCGTCCGGGGTTTTCTGGTCGGCGTAGCCGTTGGGGTCGTCGATTCCGGCGATGAAAATGGTGCTCCCATCCCGCTCCAGCGGCACAAATTCACCGCTGAGCACCGTGACGCCGGCCTGCCGCAGGGCGGCTTTCAACTCTTCCACCACGGCGTTGCCATGAGCCCACTCGTGGTTGCCGGTGACGTAATAGGTAGGGGCGATGGCGCTGAGAGCCGCGCCCACCCGCTGGGCGTAGGGGACCGGCTCCACCGCGTATTCGTCCACCAGGTCACCGGTGAGGAAAATTACATCCGGCGCGGCGTCCTCCACGGTGCGGTACAGCGCTGCGTTGTCCCGGCCAAATTCCCGGCTGTGGAGGTCGCTGAGTTGCACAATCCGCAGGCCGTCAAAGGCGGCAGGCAGGGCAGGGGAGGTGTAAACGGCTTCGTCCGTCTGGATGTCCGTGTTGCCCCAGTACACAAACAGCGCCAGAGCGGCCAGCACCGGAAGCCAACGCATCCATGGGGGAAGCGGGGAACGGGATTTGCGGTGCTTTGCCATGACGTGCCTCCTTGTGCGCCGGGTGGATTTGCCGTTGAGGGATGGGCAGACGTGTCTGCCGTCGTAACAACCCTGTATTATAACACAGGTTTTTGCCATATGCGAGAGAAAAGTGCGGAAAAGACGGTACGGCAGGAAAAAGACTGCCGGCTGGGGCGGATTGCTTCTCTCCAAGCGGCTGTCCGGAGGGGTTCCCCCGGGTTTTCGTGGACAAACACGGCGTTCTGTGCTACGATACGGTTATACAGGCCGGGACGGAACGCCCGGCCGACAGAACGTGAGGAGGGTACGCCATGGTGACTGCCGTGCGTTCTCTGGGTCTGGCCGGCATTGCCGGATATGAAGTGACCGCCGAGTGCTTTCTCTCCGGGGGACTTCCTGCCTTTGACATTGTGGGGCTTCCGGATGCTGCCGTGCGGGAAGCACGGGAGCGGGTGCGGGCGGCGGTAAAGAACTGCGGCGCCAAATTTCCCGTCAGCCGCATTACCGTGAATCTGGCGCCTGCCGGCACCAAAAAAGCGGGCACCGTCTATGACCTTCCCATTTTCGTGGGGCTGCTGGCCTGCGCCGGAGAGCTGCCCCCGCCGCCGAAGGATGCGGCTTTTATCGGGGAACTGAGCCTCACCGGGGCGCTGCGGGGCGTCGCCGGGGTGCTGCCCATGGCTCTTGCCGCCCGGGAGGCGGGAATCCGCACGCTGTATGTCCCGGCGGACAATGCCGCCGAGGCCACGCTGGCAGAGGGGCTGACGGTATATGGCGTGCCGGACGTCGGTGCGCTGGCGGCGCATCTGAAGGGAGAGACGTCCCTTTCCCCGGCGCCGGTGTGGACGCCGGAACCGGAGGAGACGGCCCTGCCGGATTTACAGGACGTCATGGGACAGGAAAACGTCAAGCGGGCGCTGGAAATCGCCGCCGCAGGGGGACATAATCTCCTGTTGATTGGTTCCCCCGGCGCGGGAAAATCCATGCTGGCCAAGCGGCTGCCCTCCATCCTGCCGGAACTGAGCCGCCCCGAGGCACTGGAAACCTCCGGCATCTGGTCGGTGGCGGGCTTGACGGATCCCGGACACCCTCTGCTGACCCGGCGTCCCTTCCGCTCGCCCCACCACACCACCTCTGCCGCCGCCCTGGCCGGCGGCGGGCCGCAGATGCGGCCGGGAGAGATTTCGCTGGCGCATAACGGGGTGCTGTTTTTGGATGAACTGCCGGAGTTTCACCGGGACGCGCTGGAGGCTCTGCGTCAGCCGCTGGAGGACGGTGTGGTGACGGTGGCCAGGGCCGGGGGTACCCTGCGCCTGCCTGCCCGCTTTCAGCTGATCTGTGCCATGAACCCCTGCCGGTGCGGCTGGCGGGGGCATCCCTCCGGGAAGTGCACCTGCTCCGACCGGGACGTGGAAAAATATGTGGGGAAGATTTCAGGCCCCCTGCTGGATCGCATCGACCTCCATGTCAGCGTCCCCTCCGTGGAGTATGAGGCCATGCGGCGGAAGACCCGGCCGGAGTCCTCGGCGGAGGTGAAGCGGCGGGTGGACGCCGCCCGGGCCATGCAGGCAGAGCGCTTTGCCGGCACCGGTGTTCCCTGCAATGCCCAGATGCCGCCGGCCATGATCGGTGCGTTCTGCCGGCTGGATACCCGGGGCGAGGCGCTGATGAAGGCCGCCTTTGAGCGGATGGGGCTTACCGCCCGGAGCCATGACCGGGTGCTGCGGGTGGCCCGCACCATTGCGGATCTGGACGGCGCGGCGGACATCGGGGCGGAGCACCTTTCCGAGGCCGTTCAGTACCGGAATACCGATATTCTCAAGGGCTGAACCGGGGGCGTTCCCCTGTCAGAGACTTGGAAGAGATAAAACAGGGCGCCTTTCCGCTGTGCGGAAAGGCGCCCTGTTGGATTGTCGTCAGACGGTGTTATACGGCTCCCGCAGACAGCGGAAGCGTTACTTTTTCAGTGGCATGGAGAAGATGAACCGGGTGGAAACCTCGTCACTTTCCGCCCGCAGTGTGCCCTTGTGCTCTTTGGCCACGGTATCCGCAATGGCCAGCCCCAGTCCGAAGCCGGACTTCTCCCCCCGGGAGGCGTCCGCCCGGTAAAACCGTTCAAACAGATGGGCAAGGTGCTCCGGCGGGATGGGGGCGCCGGGGTTGGCCACGGTCAGCCGCGCCTGCCGGTCGGTCTTTTCCAGTGTCAGGGTGATGGCGCCGCCGTCTGCGCCGTATTTCACGGCGTTGTCCAGCAGGATGGAAATCAGCCGCCGCAGCCGGTCGGCGTCGCCGGTTACAAAGACATCCTCCGCAATGTGCTCTTCCAGAGGCTTTCCCGCCTCGAAGGCCACCGGCTCAAAGGCCAGGGCACAGTCCGCCGCCGTGTCGGAGAGGTTCACCGGCTCCATGGCGGCGGGACGGACGCCGTTGTCCGCCCGGGCCAGGGTCAGCATTTCCTCCACCAGCGTGCGCATCTGCTCCGCTTCCAGACGGATGCTGCCGCTCCAGCGGGCGGGCTTTTCAGGCAGCTGCGCCCGTTCCAGCAGTTCCGCATTGGAGAGAATTACCGTCAGGGGGGTTTTCAACTCGTGGGAGGCATCGGAGAGAAACTGCCGCTGCTGCTTCCACGCCCGCTCCACCGGCCGGGTGACCCAGCGGGACGCCGCCGCCGCAATGGCCAGCAGCACCAGCATGGCTGCCAGCGCAATGGCCAGATAGGAGCGGAACATCCGCACCAGAATGGCCTGCTCCATGGACATATCCACAAAGGCCAGCTTCCGGTACAGGCCGTTATCCTGAGAGAGATAGCGCAGGTGGTATTCGTCAATCTCCCCCTCTGCCGTCCCCTGCGCCAGACAGAGGCGCAGAATGTCCCGCAGGGCGTCGGTATCCTCCAAATCGGCATAGGTGCCGCCGGTGACATAGGCGGTGTTCCCCCAGATATTCACGGTGAAATAGGGCAGCAGCACCCGGTCACCGCCGATTTCAATGCTTACCCCGGGGGCGGAGCCCCGGCCGCCGTCCTCCGCCAGCACCTGATGGAGCATCTGACGGCTCAGTTCCCCGATATTCTCCCGAACCGCGTGGTATGCGGCGCCGCATACCGCAGCCAGCACCAGCGTCACCAGCGCCATGCACACCGCCACGAACTGCCGCCGCAGCTTTCGAATCATGACAAGTGCACCCCCTTGTCGAAAATTCTGTGGAAAATGTTGAAAACCGCCGAAAAAGCGGAAAAAGCCGTTTCCTGCGGCGGTCAGCGTTCCGCCGGCTCCGGCTGCCGGGACAGCCGGTAGCCCACCATGCGGATGGTGCGGATTTTCACCGCGGAGCGGAGATGCTCCAGCTTTTTCCGCAGGAAGGAGACGTAGACCTCCACATTGTTGTCCTCCGCCTCCGACTCGTAGCCCCAGACCTTCAGAATCAGCTGCTCCTTGGGCAGCACCATGTTCCCGCTGCGCATCAGCAGTTCCATCAGGTCAAACTCCTTCCGGCTCAGGCGCACCGACCGCTCTCCGCAGGAAAGCTGAAGGGTGTCCGGTTCCAGACGCAAATCCCCATATTCCAGCGTGTTGGAGGGGCGCTGCTCCGGCTGACGCCGGGTCAGCATCCGGACGCAGGCCAGCAGTTCCTTTGGCTCAAAGGGCTTGGTCAGGTAGTAGTCGGCGCCGCAGTCCAGCCCCTCCACCCGGTCGGACAGCTCCGAACGGGCGGACAGCATCAGCACCGGCACCGTCCTGCCTGCTTGCCGCAGTTCCCGCAGCAGGGAAAAGCCGTCCCGCTTGGGCAGCATCACATCCAGAATCACCAGCCCGTAAATATCCGAGAGGGCATTGTCAAGGCCGCTTTCCCCGTCGTGGCAGATGTCCGACGTGAAGTGCTCCAGTTCCAGCAGATCCCGCAGGGTTTCCGCCAGACGCACTTCGTCCTCCACAATCAGAACCCGCAAGGTGACTCACCTCTCATCTCCGTTGATTTTCAGGCCGCGCTGCCCTCCAGCCCCTGATAGGCAAGGCGCATCAGGGGATCCAGCAGGCTCAGCTCCACCAGATAGACGGCGCTTTCCCCACCGACGCGGACGTAGCGGCCGGTGCCGTCCATATTCTGATTTCCGATGTCCATCACAAAGGTTTCCTCGGCGCCGGTGGCGGTGCGGTATTCCACCGTCAGGGTGGAGGGATTGTCAAAACCGCAGAAGGACGCCGCCTCGTCGGAGGGGTGGAAGTCCACGCACCGGCTCAGCCGCAGACCGGCCAGATCCTCCATCAGCGCCCGGACGTCTGCGGTGTCGGTGACGTTGGCACCGCCGGAGCGCCAGGAAATCTGGCCGCCGTCGTCGCTGACCGCCGTCAGCACCGTGGTGACCCGGGCGCCGGCGCTGTTTTCGTCCGAAGTGTCGGACTCCTTATCCCACGGCCCCTGAATCAGGAGGGAGGTCATGGTTTCTTCCGTCAGAACCGGCAGATCCGGCAGGACGCACATCTCATAGATGGGGGTTTCCATGGCCTGATACAGGGTGTCCGGAATGATGAACAGATGGCCGGGGTCACTGCTGATAAGGGCATAGTAGCTGCCGCCGTCGGTGGTGGTGTTTCCCATGTCAATCTCCACCGATGCACCGTCCCGGGTGGAGGCGGTCAGGGTAATCTGGGGATCGTCCAGCCCGTATGCAGACAGATCCTCCGGCAGATCCAGCGTTTGCTGGGGCTTGAGACTTTTCAGCAGTGCCAGAATGGAGGTGACGGTGCCGTCATTCAGGGGAAATTCCGGCTCGCTTTCCCAGTACCACGCGCCGCCCTCGTTCTGTGCGAAGGACAGGGAGGTGGCGCCGTTGTTGTAGGACAGTGCCACATAATCGTCCTGAGAGGTCTGGGCGGCTGCTTCGTCTCCGGTTTCTTCCTGCTCCGCCTTTGCGGCCTGTGCCGCCCGGTAGCGTCCGCTGAGCACCAGCAGCACCGCGGCGCACAGCACCGCGAGAATCACGCTCAGCAGGGTAATCAGTCGTTTTTCCTTCCAGCTCATGGGGCCTCCTTATTCGCATTGCGCCGCGGAATAGACCCCGGCGCAGTTTATTCAGCAGACATCATTATAACACGCTTCTCTTTCCGGAACAAGCGGAACCTGCGTGTGCCGGCCGGCACGGGAAAAACACGCCCCCGGCGCATCCGGAAGCACCGAACCCGTCGGTTTTCTCCGGACGCCCGGGGGCGTATGTCTTTTTATTTCCCGGCAGGCGGGGGTGCTGCCGCCGCCGGACTTACCGGTGGGGCACCTTCCAGATGTGGTCGGCGTACTCCGCCACCGCCCGGTCGGCGGCGAAAATGCCGCTGCGGGCAACGTTGTGGAGGCTCATGCGGTTCCAGCACTCCCGGTTCTCATAGGCTTCCGCCATGCGGCGTTCCGCGTCGCAGTAGGCACGGTAGTCTGCCAGCAGCAGATACTCATCCTGACTGATGAGCCGCTGGTAGAGATCCTCGTAGCTGACGCCGTCCCGGAAACCCTTCCGCAGGGCGTCCAGACACCGTTCCAGCTGAGGATCCCGGCTGACATACCGCTGGGGCACATACCCCTCCCGCTTCAGGGCGGCGGCCTCGTCGGCACGAAGACCGAAGAGGAACATATTCTCGTCTCCCAGCACCTCGTGCATTTCCACGTTGGCGCCGTCCAGCGTGCCCACGGTCAGGGCGCCGTTCATCATGAACTTCATGTTGCCGGTGCCACTGGCCTCCTTGCCGGCGGTGGAAATCTGCTGGGACACCTCGCTGGCAGGCATCAGGTGCTCCGCAAGGGACACCCGGTAGTTTTCCAGAAAGACCACCTGCAGCTTTCCCCGGCAGCGGGGATCGTGGGAGATGTCGTCCGCCAGAGAGTTGATAAGGTGAATGATCCGCTTGGCCACGACGTAGCCCGGGGCGGCCTTGGCGCCGAAGAGGAAGGTATGGGGCCGTGTGATGCAGTTCGGATCGTCCTGCAGCTGCTGGTAGAGGGTGATGATGTGCAGTACGTTCAGCAGCTGCCGCTTGTACTCGTGGAGCCGCTTCACCTGCACGTCGAAAATGGCGTTGGGATCCAGTACGATCCCCTGCGTCTTCCGGGCATAGGCGGCAAAGTTTACCTTGTTCTGCCATTTGATTTCATCCAGACGCCGGAGGACGGAGGCGTCCTCCGCATAGTCGTCCAGTTTTTTCAGCACCAGAGGGTGAAGCAGGTAGTCATCTCCCCCGGTGAGATCCCGCACCAGACTGTCCAGCCCGGGGTTGATTTCGCTGAGCCAGCGGCGATGGTCGATGCCGTTGGTGACGTTGGTGAATTTCCACGGCTCCATGGTGCAGGCGTCTTTGAATACGTCCTTTTTCAGGATTTCGGAGTGCAGGGCGGATACGCCGTTGACGGAGAGGCACCCGGCGATGCAGAGGTTGGCCATCCGCACCTCGCCGCCCCAGATGACGGCCATTTTCTCGGTTTTGCTGTGATCGTGGTAGAAATTTTCCACCTTTTCCTGCCAGCGGCGGGCGATTTCCTGCAAAATCTGCCAGATCCGGGGCAGCAGGGATTCCACCAGCTGCTGGGGCCAGCGCTCCAGCGCCTCGGAGAGCACGGTGTGGTTGGTGTAGGCCACGGAATGGGAGGTGATTTCCCATGCCTCGTCCCAGTTCATGCCTGCCTCGTCCATGAAAATCCGCATCAGCTCCGGGATTACCAGTGCCGGGTGGGTGTCGTTAATCTGGATGATGTTCTTCTCGTGGAAGTTCTTCAGGGTGCCGAAGGTTTCCAGATGCTTGGTCACGATGGACTGCACCGTGGCGGAAACGAAGAAATACTGCTGCTTGAGCCGCAGGGACTTGCCCTCGTAATGGTTGTCCTCCGGGTAGAGCACCTTGGCGATGGTTTCCGCCATGGCCTGCTCCTCCGAGGCCTTCAGGTATTCTCCCCGGGAAAACAGCGCCATATCCACCGGCCGGGTGGGACGGGCGTCCCACAGCCGGAGGGTGTTGACGTGGTCGGTGCCGTAGCCTGCCGCCGCCATGTCGCAGGGAACCGCCAGCACGGTGGTGGCGTTCTCGTTGACGATGTGGAGGTGGCCGTCATCCCAGAACTCCCGGAGGGTGCCGCCGAAGCGGACGGTCTGGGCCTCGTCGGGCTTGGGCAGCAGCCAGGCGGAGCCGATGCCCTTCCAGTCGTCCGGCAGTTCCACCTGCTGTCCCTCCACGATTTTCTGCTTGAAAATACCCAGTTCGTAGCAGATGGAATAGCCGGTGGCGGGAATGTCCAGCGTGGTCATGGAATCCAGATAGCAGGCGGCCAGACGGCCAAGGCCGCCGTTGCCAAGTCCTGCGTCCGGCTCCAGTTCGAAGAGGTCACCGGCCTTGAAGCCCAGATTCCCCAGCGCTTCCTTCAGCTGGGGAAGGACGCCCAGATTGTAGGCGTTTTTCATCAGGCTCCGTCCCATGAGAAATTCCAGAGACAGGTAGTGCACCTGCTTCTTTCCCTCCCGCCGGATTTCCCGGGCGGTCTGGATGCCCCGGAGGGTCATCACATCCCGCAGAACCAGTGCGCAGGCTTTCAGCATCTCCTGGTCCGTGGCCTCCCCCGGCTCCGTGCCGAAATTCAGCGCCAGCTTGGCGGTCAGGGCGTCCTGTAACGTTTGCGTGGTAAATGGTGCAGTCATAGGGTCTTACTTTGCCGCCGTTCCGGCGGTTCCTTTCTTTTTGGGTTCAACGGCCTCCGGCGCTTTTTTGCCGGCGGGCTTCTTTGCGGATTTGGAAGCAGGCTTCTTCGGGGTGCCTGCGGCTTTCTTCGTGTTTTTGGATGCGGCTTTTTTCGCCGCCGTTTTGGGTGCCGGGGCAGGTGCTTCCGCTGCGGATTCCGGCGACGGGGCAGGCTGAGGTGCCGCGTCGGAAGATGCCGGGTCAGCAGGGGCGGTGACCGGCGCCTGCTCCGGGGAGATGCCGGTGATGGAGGTGTAGATTTTCAGATATTCCCCGGCGCTGCGGTTCCAGCTGAAATCCTGCTCCATGCCCCGCTGCCGCAGCCGGGCAAAGGCGTCGGGATAGTCCTTGTAGAGATAGACCGCCTCCCGGATGACGTGGAGCATATCGGCGCTGGAATAATTGGCGAAGGTGAAGCCGGTGCCGCTGTCCCGCCACGCCTCATAGGGCTGGACGCTGTCCCGCAGGCCGCCGGTTTCCCGGACGATGGGCACCGTGCCGTAGCGCATGGCAATCATCTGGCTGAGGCCGCAGGGTTCGCTGCGGGAGGGCATCAGGAACAGGTCGGCGCCGGCGTAAATCGCCATGGACAGGGACTCGTCATAGCCCAGATGCACCGCCATGCGGCCGGGGTACTGCTGGGATGCCCAGCGGAAGAACTCCTCATACCCGCTGTCGCCGCTGCCCAGCACCACGAACTGCACCGGCAGCTCCATGATGTCCCCCATGACCTCCCGCAGGAGATCCAGCCCCTTATGGGAAACCAGACGGCTTACCATGGCGATGATGGGGGTGTACGGCTCCTGCCGCAGACCCAGCCGCTTCTGGAGCGCCGCCTTGTCTGCCGCCTTGCCGGCCATGTCCGCAAGGGAGTAATTGGCGGGAATGCGGGAATCCGATGCCGGGTCGTAGAGTTTCATGTCGATGCCGTTGAGGACGCCGCTGAGTTTGTAGCCGCACCGGGTCAGGATTCCCTCCATCCGGTGGGCAAAGTAGGGATTTTTCAGTTCCAGCGCATAGGTGGGGGACACGGCGTTCACCGCGTCGGCACACAGGATGGCGCCCTTCAGGAGGTTTACGTCCCCGTCCATCATCAGCGTGCCGTCGTCTGCCCAGCCCTGATCCAGACCGAAGAGATCCCCCAGACACTCGGCGCCGTAGCGCCCCTGATACTCGATATTGTGAATAGTCAGCACCGTCCGGATGGAGCGGAGAGACGCATCCCGGACGCCGTCGTCCTTCAGGTAAATGGGGATCAGGGCGGTCTGCCAGTCGTTGCAGTGGATGACGTCCGGCCGGAAGTCCAGATGAGGCAGCATGGAAACCACCGCCCGGGAGAAGAAGCCGAAGCGCTCTCCGTCGTCCATGTAGCCGTACAGATCCGGGCGGTCAAAATACTGCTCGTTGTCCAGAAAATACCAGGTCACGCCGTCCTTTTCCAGAGAGAACAGCCCGCAGTAGGCATGGCGCCACGCCAGATCCACATAGTCAAAGCAGCGGAAGGTCAGCCGGTCGCCGAACCGTTCCTTCACCCGCCGGTACAGCGGCAGGATCACCGCCGTTCCCACGCCCTTCTCCGCCAGCGCAGGGGGCAGGGAGCCTGCCACATCGGCCAGCCCGCCTGTTTTGCAGAAGGGGACGGCTTCACTGGCCGCGTACAAAATGTTCATGTATTCGCTCCTTTCACGGGCGGAAGCCCGGAGAGATTCTCTGTTCCGAGGGGTCAGATGACGCTGCCCTTGGCGATGACAATGGGATAACTGGCGTGCCCCGTCATGGTGCGTCCCGGCAGCAGTTCCACGTTCTTGTCCGCAATGATGCAGGATGCCCGGGCACCCTTCCGGATGGCTGTGCCCTTGAAGAGAATGCAGCCCTGCACCTCCGCACCCTTTTCCACAGTGACGCCGGGGAAGAGGATGGAGTTCACCACGGTGCCCTCAATGCGGCAGCCCTCAGCCACCAGAGAGTTCAGACAGGCGCCGTCCGGCCCGATATAGGTGGAGGCCTTGTCTGCTCCTTTGGCCCGGACGGGACGCTCCGGGGTGAAGAGATCCGCCCGGATGTCCCCATCCAGCAGCTGCATGGAGCGGTCATAGTACTCCTGTACGGAGCGGATCTGGGCGGCAAAGCCGCCGAAGGTATAACTCTGGAGGTTCAGCAGATTCTGTTTGGCCTGCAGGACGTCCCGCCGGAAGCTGTACTGATCCCGTGCCTGACACTCGTCCACCAGAGAGCGCAGCAGCTCTGTGGACAGGATGAACACGTCCAGACTCCGGTAGCCCCGGGGATGGTGCATATTGATGAGCACCTCCCGGATGCGGCCGTCCGGCTCCTTTTCAAAGTAGGTGCCGTTTTCCGTGGCGAAGCTGTCGTCCCCGCAGACGGCGGTGATGTCCGCCCGGGTGCGGAGATGATGCTCAAAAATATCCGCCAGCGGGAGGTTCGCCACCAGATCTCCCTCCATCAGCACCACATAGTCCTGACGGATCTCGTCCAGATAGTCCCGGACGCCGGCCAGCGCTTCCATCTTGCCCCGGAAGGGGGTGGCGCCCCAGTCGTGGAGGTAGTTGAAGGGGGGGAGCAGATGCAGGCCGCCCCGCTTCCGGGACATATCCCACACCTTGCCGCTGCCCACATGATCCAGCATACTCTGATACCGGCCGTGGAGTACCATCCCCACATCGGTAACACCGGCGTTCAGCAGATTGGAAAGGGCAAAGTCCACCGCCCGGTAGCGGCCGCCGAAGGGCATGGAGGCCCCGGTGCGGCGCTCCGTCAGTTCCCGCAGTTCCGTGCGCTGCTCAAAGGCGAAAATGATTCCATGAAGACGGTTCATTTCAGCACCTCCTTACCGTGATGATCCAGCATGACGCCGGGCGCCACTTCCCGGCCATCCTCCAGACAGCAGTCCGGCGCCAGCACCGCCAGATCCCAATTCCCGTCGGGGACGGAATCCGGCGTGCCGCCGATGCGGCAGTCCTTTCCGATATGGCAGCCCTCGCCGACGATGGCGTATTCAATCACCGCGCCGGATTCCACCGTGACGCCCGGGAGAAGCACGGAGTAGCTGACCCGAGCGCCCCGCTCCACCGTGACCCGGGGGGAGAGGACGGAGTTTTCCACGGTGCCCTCAATGACGCTGCCGCGGTTGATGGCGCTGTGGCTCACGCGGCTGTTTCCGCCCATGTAGGTGGGGGGCGCGTCCACGCTGCGGGCGTAGATGGGCCAGCTTTCATCCGTCAGGTCAAGGCCGGACTCCGGGGAGAGCATATCCATGTTGGCGTCCCACAGGGAGGTAAGGGTGCCCACGTCCTTCCAGTAGCCGTGGAAGCGGAAGGCGGCCATCCGCTGGCCGTCCGCCAGCATCTTGGGGATGACGTTCTTGCCGAAGTCGTTTTCGGAGGCGGGGTTCGCCTCGTCCTCCGTCAGGTATCGCCGCAGCGCCTGCCAGGAGAAGACGTAGATGCCCATGGAGGCCAGATTGCTCTTGGGCTGGCGGGGCTTTTCCGCAAATTCGGTAATCATGTCGTTTTCATCCACCGCCATGATGCCGAAGCGGCTGGCCTCGTCCCAGGGCACCTCCATCACCGAGATGGTGCAGGCGGCCTCCGCCTCCTTGTGGCGGCGGATCATGTCGGAATAGTCCATCTTGTAGATGTGGTCGCCGGAGAGAATCACCACATACTCCGGCTGGTACTGGTCGATAAAGCCGATGTTCTGGTAGATGGCGTTGGCGGTGCCCTTGTACCAGGTGCCGCCCTTGCTGCCCATATAGGGGGGCAGGATGTGGACGCCGCCGCTGCTGCTGTCCAAATCCCAGGGTTGGCCGGAGCCGATGTAGCTGTTCAGTTCCATGGGGCGGTACTGGGTCAGCACGCCCACGGTGTCGATGCCGGAATTGGTGCAGTTGGACAGGGGAAAATCAATGATGCGGAACTTGCCGCCGAAGGGGACGGCGGGCTTGGCCATGGCGCCGGTGAGCACATACAGGCGGCTGCCCTGTCCGCCTGCTAGCAGCATGGCGATGCATTCTTTCTTCATGGGATTACCAGCTCCTTTTCCTGATTTTTCAGCATGGGGAACGTGATTTCTTTCTTATTGAGGCGGCTTTTTCGGCGTCGCGCTGCCTTTGCGCTTCGGTTGGGGGAACTGCCCCTGACCCCGGAGGAACACCGCGCCGAAGGCGGGAATCCGCAGGCGGAGGGAGTGCTCTTTTCCGTGGGAGGGAACCGCCTCCACCGGTACCGGCGCGGTATCGGCAAAGCCGCTGCCGCCAAATTCCGGCGCATCGGTGGAAAACACGGGGATGTACCGCCGCCGGGGGGGCACCCCCACCCGGTAATCGGCGTAATCGTTGGGGGAGAAGTTCACGGCGCACAGCAGTTCGTGCCCTGCCCCGTCCCGGCGCAGGTACACCACCACGTTGCCCCGGTTGTCGTCCGGTACCAGCCACTCAAAGCCCTTCCAGTCGAAATCCTCGTTCCACAGGGCAGGCTCTCCCCGGTAAAAGGCGTTGGCGGCTTTGAAAAAGGCGTGAAGCTGCCGGTTTTCCGGGCGCTCCAGCAGGTACCAGTCCAGCTGACCGCTGAAGTCCCACTCGTGCCACTGCCCCAATTCCGCCCCCATGAACATCAGTTTCTTGCCGGGGTAGGACAGCTGGTAGGCGTAGAAGCCCCGGGTGCAGCGGAGCTGGTTTTCGTAATCGCCGGGCATTTTGCCCACGACGCTGCCCTTCATGTGCACCACCTCGTCGTGGGAGATGGGCAGGACATAATTTTCCGAGAAGGCGTACATCACGGAAAAGGTCAGATCCCGGTGGTGATCCTGCCGGAACCACGGATCCAGCTTCAGGTAGTGGCAGATGTCGTTCATCCAGCCCATGTTCCACTTCAGGTTGAAGCCCAGCCCGCCCATGTCGGCAGGCTTGGTCACCAGCGGCCACGCCGTGGATTCCTCCGCCACCATCAGCACGCTGGGATCCACGGAAAACGCCATGGCGTTCAGCTTCCGCAGGAACTCCACCGCCTCCAGATTTTCCCGGCCGCCCCGGACGTTGGGCGTCCACTGGCCTGCCTCCCGGCCGTAGTCCAGATACAGCATGGAGGCCACGGCGTCCACCCGGAGGCCATCGATATGGTACATTTCCAGCCAGAACCGGGCGGAGGAGAGGAGAAAACTCACCACCTCCGGCCGCCCGTAGTCAAAGACCCGGGTGCCCCAGCCGGCGTGCTCCCGCTTCCGGGGGTCGGTGTATTCGTAGCAGCAGGTGCCGTCAAATTCGTACAGCCCCTGCTCATCCTTGCAGAAGTGAGCGGGCACCCAGTCCAGAATCACCGGGATGCCGTTTTCGTGGAGGTGATTTACGAACCACATGAAATCCTCCGGCGTACCGAACCGGGAGGTAGGGGCAAAGTAGCCGGTACACTGGTAGCCCCAGGAAGCATCCAGAGGATGCTCCGTCACCGGCAGCAGCTCCACGGCGGTGTAGCCCATGTCCTTCACATAATCCGCCAGCTGCCGCGCCAGATCCCGGTAATTCAGAAAATCGCCGTTTTCGTGCTTCCTCCAGGAGCCGAGATGGACCTCGTAGATGTTCAGCGGCCGGTGATACACCGGCTGCTTTCCCTGCCTGAAGGCTTCGTCCGTCCACGGGAAATGCTCAATGTCATAGAGTTTGCTGGCGGTGCCGGGGCGGGTTTCCATATGGAAGCCGTAGGGATCTGCCTTATAGCGCGTCCGGCCGTCCTGCCCGGTGACAGCGAATTTGTAGCTGGTGTAAACCGGCAGATCCGGAAGGAAGCCCTCCCAGAACTCCCCTTTCCGGGCAAGGGGCGCGGCGGAGGGATCCCAGCCGTTGAAGTCCCCCACCACGGAAACCCCCCGGGCGCGGGGCGCCCAGACATTGAACCACCAGCCGTGGACGCCGCCCTCCGTGGCGGGATGGGCGCCGAAAAGCCGCCAGCCGTCCGTCAGGCAGCCGCTGTGATACAGTTGTGTCCGATCTGCCATACGTCCCTCCCGTGTGCTGTATTCCGGCGTCCGCATTGCTTCTGATACGCTGAGGGTATCATTTTGAATCGTTTACGTCAAGGCGGCCGCCACAGATTTTACTTATATTTAGTATTATCAGCGAGTCGAAAAAGCCTTTTCTCCCCGCTGAGCCTATTTTCAGAACTTCATTCTGAAAATAGCGGATTTTAATCGCGCAGGACACCCCTCTTGGGTTTCCCGCGCACACCCTTCCTTACCGTCGAGGAAAACTGCCGCTTTATCGACAAACTCATTATACCGCCG